>CAYVCL010000070.1:0-14612 GCA_964450185.1 uncultured Lachnospiraceae bacterium
AATGCATACTGTGTTGCTTTCACATAATTAATAACATCTGAAACGTCAAGATTTGCATTTGCTTCCACCTCTGGATCTAATACATCATCAAGAGTACACTGTGTTCCTTCTATTTGCGAAGAAATCAATGCTTCTTTTCTCACATACATCGATATAAACAAATCTGCGTTAGAAATCAATTGTGATGCTGTATCTAGCTTTACAAGTTGCTTGTTTGCGTCTACTAAAAGTTTTACAATTTCTTCATCCATCATAATTTCCGGTATCGGTGGTAATGGATTAGGTTTATAAGATTGGTAAGTAGCATCTCCAGTTAAGTTATCTACATATATTCCTGCTCTATTCATATAGTTCTCACCTCATTTTGAAATAATTACACTTATTATACCCTCGTTATTTCAAAAAGTCACTATGTTTTTGAAATAAAGTTCATCGACTAATTATCTTTATTTCAAAAACTATTTTCACACTTATCTCTTTTTTCCTCTACGATTTATAAATGTATAAAACAAAGCAGATAATACAAAAGCTCACAAACCCTTGTAAAATCTGCTTTTTTCTTAATCATGCCCCAACATATTCTCAATAAAAATCCCATACCCCATCGCCGAATCCTGCACAAACACATGTGTCACAGCCCCCACAATTTTCCCATTCTGAATAATTGGGCTGCCGCTCATGCCCTGTACAATTCCTCCAGTCATTTCCAGAAGTCTATCATCTGTCACCCGCAATACAATTCCTTTGTTAATTTCCGCCTCATTCAAACGAACCTCCGTAATTTCCACTTCAAAATCATCTGTGATTCCGTCTACGGTACAGCGTATATATGCCTTGCCTTTTTGGATTTCCTGTTTGAGGCAGATTGGTAAGGCTTCTCCCTGTGTTTCCTGCAGAAAGGTTGCGTTTGCCTGTCCAAAAATGCCACATTCTGTATTTTCTGTGATTGTTCCTCGTTCTGATTCACTGTTGTAATAAATAACTCCTTCCAAAGCACCCGGATTTCCTGCACTTCCTTTCATCACGGACATGATTTCCGTGGTATACAAACTGCCTTCTTCCAGTTCCATCAATTCTCCGGTATCTACATCATTGATGCCATGCCCTAAAGCACCAAATCTTCCGTTCTCGTCCACATAAGTGACTGTACCAATTCCTTGGGTGTTGTCACGCACCCAGACACCCATTTTCTGCTCATCACCGGAAGTTTTAATGCATTTCACTTTCACCTTAATATGTTCTCCGTTTCTCCGCAGAGTTAAAATTGCTTCTTCCCCTGCATTATTCACTTTTTCCACCAGTTCTCTTTTATTGTAAACGGTTTCTCCATTTACTTCTTCAATGTAATCTCCGGAGCGCACCAGATTATAAGCAGGTTCGTAGCTTAGCCCATCCATTCCCTTAACTTCCCCGGTGCCAATAACCATAACTCCCTCTGTTTTCATGTAAATTCCAATAGGTTGTCCCACGGGAATCAATTTTTTCTGTTGAATTACATTGATATCTACATCCTTTAGATGAAAAATCCCCAACAGACTACATCGCATCTGATAATTTCCAGATTCCCCGGTAATCACCTTACAGGCATTTTCCAAATTAAGATGCACGTTTTCCTGTAGTGCATCTTCTCTGCCCCCGGACGCCTCTACTGCCGGAACCTGAATTTCCCCATCTACATGAAAAGGAAGGTTCAAATCCAGTTCTTGTTCCGAGCCTGCCACCAGATTAATTTCATCGGGAATGGTGTTGCGGATACAGATATAACTGTAAATAAAAGTAAATGTAATCCCTCCAAAGAGCAGCTTCCACAAAAATCTACGATATGCCTCCAAAAAAACACCTCCTATTCACAAGCCAGCAACTTCCCACCTCCAGAACCTGCCCTCGGCAGCTTCTTACGGATACATAGCAACAAAAAAAGAAAGATATATCATGTGATATACCTTTCTTAGTATATGAAATCTTATTTTTTTAACACCCGTTATATTTTGTACTATTTGCCAATTCTTTCATTTCTCTGGCACTTTCCATGGTGGTTTCTGTAATGGTAACGCCACCTAACATACGTGCTAATTCGGTGATTTCTTCTTCTTTATTCAATTCCCTTACATCCGTATGGGTTTTATTGTTTTCCACAGACTTTTCAATGATAAAATGTTTATCTGCCATAGCCGCAATCTGTGGTAAATGGGTAATACAGATTAACTGATGATTCTTAGAAATCAATGCCATTTTTTCAGATACTTTCTGAGCAGTTCTGCCACTGATTCCGGTATCGATTTCATCAAAGATTAATGTATCAATGTCATCGTTATCTGCCAAAACCGTCTTTATGGCAAGCATAATTCTGGATAATTCACCGCCGGAAGCTGTGGTCTGCAACGGTCTTAAAGGTTCATTTAAATTGGTAGCAATCATAAATTGCACTTCATCGATACCATTTTGCGAAAACTGAGCATTTTCCTTAAATTCCATGGTAAAATCTGTATTCAGGAAATTCAAATCCAATAAATGTTCCTTTACCTTTTCGCACAGTTCTTGGGCTTTTTTCTTTCGAATTTCGCTTACTTTATTAGAAATATTTTTTAACTTTTCTGTTTCCTTGGCTAATGTTTGCTTTAATTGTTCTCTGTAATTGTCATAATCTGCCAGACGTTCCAGCTCTTTTTGCTTTTCCTGCTGATATTCCAAGACCGCTTCTATGGTTTTCCCATATTTTGCCTTTAATTTGTTTAGCAAGTCCAAGCGTTCTTCGGTATGTACAAATTCTTCCTGACGAAATTCCAGACTTTCCATATACTGGGCAATATCCCTGTTAAAATCATTGAGCAAACCGTCAATATCTGCCAGTTGATTTCTCTTTTCTTCTAACTCTTTATCAATTCCTGCAATACCATCCAGCAGGCGCAATGCATAGCCAATCTGTTCTCCGGCACCCTGTTCTCCATTGTAACCGCTGATTTGATGCACTTTATCCATAGTTTCTGCAATTTTTTTTGCATTATTCATTTTGCGGTAAGCGCTCTCTAGCTCCTCATCTTCCCCAATGCGAAGGGCCGCTTCTTCAATTTCCTTTACTTCAAATTCCATAAATGAAATTTCCCGCATACGCTGTTCTTCATTGACACTGGATTCTTCCAGTTCTTTCTTTAATCTGGTGTATTCTTTAAAGCTCGCAGCCAGTTTTTCTTTTTCTTCCTTTAATTCCTTCTCTGCATATTCATCCAATAATACTAAATGTTTATGCTTGTTCAAAAGAATCTGCTGCTGGTGTTGTCCATAAATATCGATTAACACCTCTGAAACCTGTTGCAGCAGCTTTACAGTTACGCTTTCACCATTGATTTTATTGAGCCATCTTCCATTGGCAAACTTTCTGGATAAAATCACCTGTCCTTCTTCGGGAAAAACGCCCATTTCCTCCAAAGCCGCCTTTTGTTTTGCATTTTCAATCTGAAATAATGCTTCCACAAAAACTTCTTTTGTTTCATCTTTCAACGCTGATTTTTCCAATTTTCCGCCAAAAGCAAGCTGCAGTGAGCCAAGCAGCATGGACTTTCCTGCGCCGGTTTCACCGGTTAGAATATTTAAGCCATCTGCAAAAGCTACTTCCGCTGCATCAATAAGTGCCAGATTTTTTACATTTAGATTTAATAACATATAGACCTCCCTTGCAATATTTCTCTCAGATTCATTGCACTACAGGTTATTTCATCACAATTTTTCGTATTTTTTCCATAACGAACTTTGCTTCTTCTGTGCTTCGGATGGCACACATAATAGTATCATCCCCGGCAATACATCCCACCACTTCATGCCATTTTAAAGCATCTAAGGATGCTGCCACTGCCATTGCCATTCCTGCCACAGTTTTTATCACTAAGATATTTTGTGCCACATCCATGGATACAAAGCCATCTTTTAAAACACGAATATATTTATCGCCGATTCCATCATCACTTTGTAACAGGGCATATTTCTGTCGTTTTTCACCTGCCTGTACTTTGGCAAGCTTTAACTCTCTGATATCTCTGGAAACCGTTGCCTGAGTCACATTATATCCCGAATGATTCAGTTTTTCTGCCAGTTCCTCCTGAGTTTCTATATCATATTTTCCTATCAATTCTACAATTTTAGCATGTCTGTCGCTTTTCATTCTATTCTCCTAATTTTCGTCGAAGTGCTTCTAAAAAACTTATATTACTTAATTTAATCATACGAACAGAAGTTTCTGCCTTACAGATATGAACTGCCTGTCCGGAGTTTAGGGAAAATGCTGTGTCTGCATCAAAAACCACATCTGCCTGCTCATTTTCACATTTTCTTCCGGGACCAATTTCTACCATAACATGGTCTTCCCCGGATAACACAATACTTCTTGTATTCAGTGTATGAGGACAAATCGGAGTAATCAATATAGATGATGCAGAAGGCTTCACAATAGGACCGCCTGCGGAAAGATTATAACCGGTAGAACCGGTCGGAGTTGCCACAAGAATTCCATCGGCTTTATAGGAATGAAGATACTCTCCATTCACATAAATTTTATATTCTACAATTCGAAGCTTTCCGGAACGGGTGATAACAACGTCGTTAAATGCCAGACTTTCCAAAGCATCCTTGGCATGAGGCGGCGTCGTTCCCTTTAACATCATACGCTCCTCTATCATATAATCGTCCTGAATCAGTTTATCCAGCGCAGGTATAATCTGAGTTTTTTCCACTTCCGTAAGATACCCAAGGGTTCCTAAGTTTACCCCCAGCAATGGAATTTTTGTATGTAATACTTCTCTTGCCGCACGAATCAAAGTGCCATCGCCACCCAACACTAGAATACACTGGGTATCCTCCGGTATATTTTTCACACTTATCACTTCTGAAGTATCTATTTTCACCTGTTTTCCCTGACTTTTAAGGTAGCTTTCAATTTCTTCCGTTATCTCTAAATTTTCATCTTTTTGTGCATTTGCCAAAATATAGAATTTATCCATCTGATTTCTCCATTTATACCCCGTTAATCTAATTCCGCATGGGCAGAATCCACAATATTTTTTACATTTTCCATGGAATATTCCATCGACTCTGCTTTTTTGATATGAAGCAGATATTCAATGTTTCCTTCCGGTCCCTTCACCGGTGAATAATCTAAATTCAAAACTTTAAATCCATTTGCCAATACAAACTGAATCACCATTTCGATGACTTCTCTATGCACAGCTTTGTCACGAACTACGCCCTTTTTCCCTACTTTTTCTCTGCCCGCTTCAAACTGTGGCTTAATCAGGCACACCATTTCACCGCCGTCTTTCAACATATTGTATGCCGGAAGCAGTACTTTTGTCAGGGAAATAAAGGAAACATCCACGGAAGCAAAATCCAATGGTTCTCCAATATCCTCAAGGGTTACATATTTAATATTTGTCTTTTCCATGCAGATAACACGTTCGTCCTGACGCAGTTTCCATGCCAACTGTCCATGTCCCACATCCACGGCAAAGACTTTTTTCGCACCATTTTGTAACATACAGTCGGTAAAGCCACCGGTGGATGCACCGATATCCATACATACCTTGTCCTGCACATTCACATCAAACTGATTCATAGCCTTTTCTAACTTCAGTCCGCCACGGCTAACGTAAGGAAGGGTATTTCCCTTAATTTCAATTAACACAGCGTTCTTTTCTGTATCAAAAGTTGTCCCTGCCTTGTCTTCTCTCTGACCGTTCACAAAAACATTTCCTGACATAATAATTGCTTTTGCCTTTTCTCTGGACTCTGCAAGATTTCTTTTTACCAATAAAACATCTAATCTTTCTTTCATCTTATTCTCCCGAATTTATAAACCAACATAAGCGGAAACAATACGTTTTACCACAGATTCCGTATCTACGCCCACTTCTTTTTTCAGAATATCCACATTTCCGTGTTCTACATATTCATCCGGAATGGCGATAATTTCCACCTTAACATCCAGATTTTTCTCTGCTACGAAGTTTGCCACACGTTCTCCAAGACCGCCCAGACGAACGCCTTCTTCCAAAGTTACAATCAACTTGTGTTCTTCCGCCAATTCTTTGATTTTTTCTTCATCAAAAGGCTTTGCAAATCTTGCATTGATTAAAGTACAGTTGTAACCTATTTTCTTTAATTCATCTCTGGCTTCCTTTGCTGTTTTTACCATGCTTCCAAAGGCAAACAATGCAATTTCGTCTTCATCATACAAAGTTTCACTTTTTCCCAGTACAATCGGAGTTCTGTATTCCTTAAATTCATCGTATGCCTCACCTCTCGGATAGCGAATGGCAATCGGTGCCGGAAATTCCACTGCAAACTTCATCATATCGGAAAGTTCCCACTTATTTTTCGGCGCCATAATATGCATGTTTGGAATGCCTGAAAGGAAGGAAATATCAAAAATTCCCTGATGGGTTTCTCCGTCACTTCCCACAAGCCCCGCTCTGTCAATGGCAAAAACCACCGGAAGATTCTGGATACAGACATCGTGAATAATCTGGTCGTAAGCTCTCTGCAAAAAGGACGAATAAATTGCCACAATCGGAATCATTCCTCCCGCTGCCAGCCCGGCTGCAAAGGTAACGGCGTGTTCTTCCGCAATCCCCACATCAAAGAAACGCTCTTTGTATACATTTCTAAAACGTTTCAACCCTGTTCCGTCCGGCATTGCCGCTGTAATCGCCACAACTTTCTCATTTCTTGCGCCTAATTTAAACATAACGGTAGAAAACACATTGGTATAGCTTGGTTTCTTCTTTCTCGCCAACGGAAGACCTGTTTCAATATCAAAAGGCTCTGTTCCATGGAATCTGGATGGATGGCGTTCTGCCGGTACGTATCCGTGTCCTTTATGTGTCATTACATGAACTAATACAGGACCTCTGACTTTTTTCGCTTCTTTCAACGCTTTTACCAGCTTTTCTAAATTGTGTCCTTCCACTGGTCCTAAATATTTAATTCCCATATCTTCGAAAAACATCCCCGGAATAAACAGCTGTTTGATACCACTTTTTAGTTTGATAAGATTTTTCATTACCTTATCTCCATAAACAGGATTTTTCCCTATGGTATTGGCAACGCTTTCTTTGATGCCATTATAGGATTCTGCAGTTCTTAAATTCCCAAGATAAGAAGACATTCCTCCTACGTTTTCGGATATGGACATATTATTGTCATTCAAAATAATAATAAAATTCTCTTTCAGTCTGGAAGCATTATTTAAAGCTTCATATGCCATACCGCCGGTAAGCGCACCATCTCCAATCACTGCCGCTACCGTATAGTCTTCTCCCTGAATCTCTCTTGCCTGCACGTATCCTAAGGCAGCAGAAATAGAGGTGGAACTATGCCCGGTATCAAAACAGTCACAGCTACTTTCCTTTCTTTTTGGAAAACCGCTCATTCCACCGTATTTTCTAAGTACATCGAAGCCTTCCCGTCTTCCTGTCAAAATCTTATGGGTGTAAGCCTGATGCCCCACATCCCACACAATTTTGTCCTCTGGCAAATTTAATACCAGATGCAATGCCATGGTAAGCTCTACCACACCAAGATTGGACGCTAAGTGACCTCCGGTGGTACTGATTTTATCAATTAAAAATTCTCGGATTTCCTGTGCTAAATCCTTTAATTCTTCTTTTTCCAGTTTTTTAATATCATTCGGTTGATTAATTTTATCTAAGAGCATACGAATCTCCTTATTTTTCCCTGTGAATCAAATACTGAATCAATTCCACAAGAAATTCTTTTTCCCCATGAAAACAGTTGATGGTTTCGATGGCATGTTTTGACAGTCTTTCTACATCTTTTGCAGACGCTTCCAAACCTTCAAAGGTTACATAAGTCGTTTTGTTATTCTTTTCATCACTGAATACCGGCTTACCGAGAACTTCTGTGGTACTGGTTACATCTAAAATATCGTCCTGTATCTGAAATGCCAGACCGATATCAGCGGCTGCACTTCTTACCTGTTCCACCTGTTCTTTGGATGCACCGGCAAGTATCGCACCAATCATCATAGATGCCTCAATTAAAGCACCTGTTTTTAAGCGATAAATAAAATCTAAGCGTTCCCGCTCCAATGGTTTTCCTACCGCTTCCACATCTACTACCTGACCGCCAATCATTCCATAAATTCCGGCTTTCTCTGCCAATATCTGCAATGCCTTTGGAACTCCCTTGTTTTCTTCCATATCAAAAGCACGAAAAGCTGTTTCAAAAGCATAATTAAGCAAGGCATCTCCTGCCAAAATTCCCATGGCATGCCCATATACTATATGCGTGGTTTTTCTGCCACGGCGGTACTCATCATTGTCCATAGCAGGTAAATCATCATGCACCAGAGAGTAGGTATGTATCATTTCCATAGCAGCCATAAACGGCTCGATTACCTTATCCTTGCCGCCAAACAACTGATATGTTTCCATCATAAGTAACGGACGAATACGTTTTCCTCCTGCTGTAATGCTATAATTCATTGCTGACATTACATTTTTCTGAAATCCTTCTTCTTTTGGAAGGTATTCCTGAAGAATTTGTTCTATTTTGGAAACTTTTTGTTCCATTTCTGCCTTAAAATTCACTTACCTTGCCCTCCTCATTCATCAGCATAACCTTTTTCTCTACTTTATCTAATTTATCATTGCATGATTTCAGCAGTTTCATACCCTCTGCATAGGTTTTAAAAGCATCTTCCAAAGTAATGTCCCTGCTTTCTAACAAGCTTACCTTTTCTTCCAATTCTTCAAATATACTTTCGATTGTCTTTTCTTTTCCTGCCATGGTTCTCTCTACCTTATACTCGTTTTTGCTTTTTTACGGTTACAACTTTTGCATTTATCGTTCCATCGGTCACATTGATTTCCAACATATCATCTTTTTTCACGTCGCCAACACTTTTTATTGCCTTGGCATCCTTCGACACAAAAGAATAGCCCTGATTCAATTTGGATGCCGGTGAAAGTCCATTCATTCGCTCAATATATAACTGCAGTCTGTGGCGGTATTGCTCTACATAACGCTTCATACCTTCTTCTAGTCTGCGTTCCAGCTCTAAGGACTGGCGTTGCTTTTCTCTAACTTTTATTTCAGGACTTAAAGCTCTTAGACGTACCTTGTAATTTTCGTACTGCTGGCGCTTGGAAACTACCTTAATTTCCAAATTTCGTTTTAAACTTTCTTCACAACGCTGAATTTTTTGAAGCACTTCCTGAATATCGCAGACAGCAAGTTCTGCGCCTGCGGACGGTGTAGGTGCTCTTAAATCTGCCACATAGTCTGCAATGGTAACATCCGTTTCATGGCCAACCGCAGAAATAATTGGTGTACTACAGTCGAAAATTGCTCTGGCAACCATTTCTTCGTTAAATGCCCACAAATCTTCAATAGAACCACCGCCACGCCCTACAATGATTACATCCACGCCATAAGCATCTAACATTTGTATGCCTTTTACAATGCTTTCCTTGGCTCCTTCGCCCTGCACCTGTGCCGGGTATAAAATCAACTGGACATATGGATTTCTTCTGGTGGACACCTGAATAATATCACGCACTGCCGCACCGGTAGCTGCTGTCACAATTCCCACGGTCTTTGCATAAACAGGAATGGGCTGCTTGTATTCCTCTGCAAACATTCCCATTTCTGCCAGTTCTTTTTTCAATGCTTCAAAACGAAGATATAATTCTCCTGCACCGTCTAAGGTAATTTCACTGGCATACAGCTGGTATTTTCCATCTCGCTCAAAAATCTCCACACTGCCGCCTACAATGACTTTCTGTCCTTCTTCCAGACAAAAATTTAAACCTCTTCGCTTTCCGGCAAACATAATGCATGCTAAAGTGGTACTTTCATCTTTTATGGTAAAATAAATATGACCGGAGGTATGGTATTTACAATTCGACACTTCGCCCTTTACATATACTCTTTTCAAGAAAAAATCCTGTGCAAACATGTTTTTGATATATGTATTTACTTGGGATACTGTATAAGTGTTTGCCATGTGATACCTCCATAATCAGTCTGTTATGCCACCATTTTTGCTAAAATTCCATTGATAAAGGATGGTGCATCCTCTCCTCCGAATTTCTTTGCCAATTCTACCGCCTCGTTAATGGCTACACCGGTAGGCACATCATCATCATAACGAATTTCATAAAGAGCCAGACGAATAATAGTTAGTTCTACCTTACCCATTCTGGAAATCTGCCATCCGTCAGATACTTCTTCAATTTCTTTGTCAATTTCTTCTAATTTTTCCACAATCGCATGGTATTTGTCCTGAATATATTTCTGATTTTTCTCTGAAATTGTACTGCTTCCTTCCACTGGGATATCATCAAAATACAGATTCACCTGTTCTTTCATTTCTTCTTTTCCGTTAAATTCCACACGGAATAACAATTTAAAAATATTTTCTCTTAATTCACTTCTTTTCATACTTTCCTCCTACTGGTACGGACTATGTTTATACTTTAACTTACGAAAGGGATTAACCCTGATTCTGGTCAACCCCTCTGACTATTTCCTATGTTTGTATTATTTGCCGCTTTCCATATCTACGCCTGCAATTCGGATATTTACTTCCAAAACTTCCAGACCTGTCATATTTTCAATGGCTGTTTTAACTTTTTCCTGCACTTTGGCACTGGTAGCAGGAATACTGTAACCATAAGAAAGATTTAACGCAAGATATACGTTTACCTTTCCTCCTGTCACACTCACCTTAACCCCCTTAGAAAGATTCTTCATTCCAAGTCTGCTAACCAGTTCATTTGTCACATTCCCTGCCATGGATGTAACACCATCCACTTCAGTCGCTGCTAACCCCGCAATAATGGCAACAACTTCATCTGCAATCTGCACTGCCCCAAGCTCTCCATCTTCATGAATTGTATATACATTTCTATCCTCTGTCATAATAATACCTCCAAATTTTCATAGTTCACTGCACTGCCAAAACTCATTTCTTAAAGTATAGCAGAAAAGGCTTTTTTTGCCAACCTATTTATATATTCCAGAAAATACTGATACACATCATATCTTCATCCAAAGAGTACTGAATTTCCGTATGGTTTTTGATAATATAAAACACTTTGGAGTCTTCTATCAAATATGTCACCATTTCTTTATACAGCAAACTATTGTCACAGCGTATATGAGCCACTCCGGTACCGGATTGTTCCGCTTTCATAAACTGCAGTTTCAGCTGTTGTTTATCCAGTTCTTCATAATAGTATCCTTCTTTTACGTAATAATTATACTCGGTACTGTTACATTCCGGCAGTGGAATCTCCATTTCCGCCGTATGATTTACGTACATTTCCTTATCCGTAATTCCAAAATATTTGTAGGAAACTTCCCAGTCTACCTCTCTGGTTCCAATTTCATCCGCCTGATAATTTGGTTCACCCCAAGTAACATCAAACTGATAGTAATTTTCACCGATACGCACAATATTCCATGCATGAGGTTCTGTTTTCTCTCCATTAAAGGCTGTTCCAGACACTAAAATGCTCTGAATTCCGGAACATTTCAATAAATATTGAAATGCTTCTGCATATCCCTGACATACCGATTTTCCATTGATAAATACACTTACAATGTTCTGACTTTCCTCTGCGTTTGCATCATAGCTTGTGTTTGAAACAATTAAATCATATGCTTTCTTAACCTTTTCGTAGTCATCGCTACACTGGGCAATTTCTTCCAGCCATACACTGGTCACCTTTGCTAAGGCATCCTGATAATTCTTTCTCTGACCTCTGTTCATAGTATAAAGGCCGGAATACTTTATCTGTACTGTTTCCCCAGCCACTTCGTAAGGCTGTACCTGATAACCATTCACCCAAAACAGCTCCGGATTGTCTGCACATACATACTCATGTATTTTCACTACTTGATCCACATCTGTGGAGGAAAGAGCTACATCTCCATTTAATTCATTTAACGCTCCCAGAATCTCAACGTAAATCTTCTTTTCTTCTTCATTTAAAAGCTGATAACAATAAGCCTGTTCATAGGACAATGCCTTTAACTGCTCATAATTCACCTTTCTTTCCTCTGCTGAGGTTTCCGCAGCATCGGCTGCCGGTACTACCACATCAGAGATAACTTTACTTCCGCTGAAATCTCCCGTTCCGCCAATATTTTGTTGTATTATACCTAATATATTACTGTATTTTCCTGTCAATCCTAACACTACAATCAGGATTACAAGAACCAGTAGGATTCCCTCTTTTTTCCTCATATATTAATTCCGCCCAAATTCTGATAATACTAATCCTTCGTTTCGTTCTAATGTCATACCGATGCTCCAACTGTTAACAAACAAAAGCAACGGCCTTCCCTTCAAATCAGTTATCTTTTTCATATCAGAAGTTCCTGAAATCTTATTTAAATCGATTTCATCATTTTCTATCCATCTGATATGTTCATACGGAAGATTTTCCATACGTATTTCCACATTATATTCATTTTCCAGTCTGTATTTTAACACATCAAACTGCAAAACACCAACTACTCCCACAATGATTTCTTCCATGCCGGTGTTATGCTCCTGAAAAATCTGAATGGCACCTTCCTGTGCTATCTGTGTTATCCCCTTTACAAACTGCTTACGCTTCATGGTGTCTACCTGACGCACTCTGGCAAAATGCTCCGGTGCAAAAGTTGGTATCCCTTCATACTCAAATTTCTTTCCCGGCATACAAATGGTATCTCCAATCGAAAAAATACCGGGGTCAAATACACCAATAATATCGCCTGCATATGCTTCATCAATTACCTTTCTCTCCTGCGCCATCAACTGCTGCGGTTGAGAAAGTCGAAGCTTTCTTCCTCCCTGCACATGATAAACTTCTTTATCTGCATCAAATTTACCGGAACAAATTCTCATAAAAGCAATTCTATCTCTATGAGCCTTGTTCATATTTGCCTGAATCTTAAATACAAAAGCGGAAAAATCTTCCGTCATAGGATCAATTTCTTTTCCATCAGCGATTCTTGGCAGTGGTGCATAAGTCATATTTAAAAAGTGTTTCAAAAATGTTTCCACACCAAAGTTTGTCAACGCAGAACCGAAAAATACCGGCGAAAGCTCACCCTTTGACACCAATTCCTGATCAAATTCAGCACTGGCACCATCTAACAGCTCAATTTCTTCCCTCAAAGTTGCTGCTGCTTCTTCACCAATATATTTTTCCAAATCATTTCCTTCTAAATCAACGGCTACTTCTTCGCCTTCTTTGGTTCCTTTTTCGGTGTCTGAGAAAAGCAATACTTTCTTTTCATTTCTATCATACACACCGCGGAATCCTTTTCCTGAGCCAATCGGCCAGTTTACCGGGCAAGTTGCAATTCCCAGTTCCTTTTCGATTTCATCTAACAAATCAAAGGTATCGTTTGCATCTCTATCCATTTTATTAATAAATGTAAAAATTGGAATATGACGCATCACACATACTTTAAACAACTTTCTTGTCTGTGCTTCTACACCTTTGGAAGCATCAATTACCATCACCGCGGAATCCGCAGCCATCAATGTTCTATAAGTATCTTCCGAGAAGTCCTGATGCCCCGGTGTATCCAAAATATTGATACAACAGCCATCATACTCAAACTGGAGTACAGATGAAGTAACAGAAATACCTCTTTCTTTTTCAATTTCCATCCAGTCAGACACTGCATGTCTTGCAGTTGCTTTTCCTTTTACAGAACCTGCCAGATTAATTGCTCCACCATAAAGCAAAAATTTCTCTGTTAATGTAGTTTTTCCCGCATCCGGGTGTGAAATAATTGCAAAGGTTCTTCTACGACCTATTTCTTTACTATAATCTGCCACATTTTCCTCCTTGTCCTTTAGGACCTCACTTCATGTTTTTCTAGATTTTCCTATGCTTTGGCATACTAAACTTAGGATATCTTATGCAATCTAATTACTAATTGTACAATAGGGGATGGGGGTTGTCAAGAATGGGGTTGGGATTTTCTGTATATAAGATGATAGGAGTAAGTTGGTGGCGAACAGTACGCTCATAAGGGGGACAACTGCTTCCGGTCAAGGCAGAGGCAACGCGAAGGCAAACTAACTGTCAACTGCGACTAAGGACGCTCCGGAGAGCCGTCGCGCCCAGTCTTCGTAGACAGTGGATTTCGCCTTCGCTAAAAACGCCTCTTTAACCGCCTTGACCGGAAGCAGTTGTCCCCCTTATGAGCTGTTCTTGGCCAGCCACAAACTGTACACCACTATATTTTTAATATACAGATAAATTTCCCTTAAGGAACTTTAATTCCTCCGACGTCTGGTATGCTTTTCTTTTTGTGTGGCAGAGTCTGTTGCGGTTGCCATGCACAGCCCATGATAGGCACAGAAGCTTGTCTTCGCAGGCGTTCAGGAAACGCTTTTAGCGGAGTTGAAATCCACTTCTTAGCAAGCACTTAGTGAGGAGCCCCTCCAGCGACGAACTTAGTGCGGCTTAGAAGTTAGTTTAACTCCGCGTTGTTTTCCGCCTGCGAAGACAAGCTTCTGTGCCTAGCATGGGCGTACAATGTCATTTAGATAAGAAAACATACTATATAGAACAGATGTGAAAAAATAT
>CAYVCL010000071.1:0-14311 GCA_964450185.1 uncultured Lachnospiraceae bacterium
ACTTCCTCTTACCCTATTCTCCCCAGCATAGCTGGGGGATTAGACTTTTCATTTATTAAATTTCCCCTAAACCCAATTTAACCTATTAACAAATGCAATCTTTTCATTCCCCTTTTTTATTTTCCCAATTTCATAACAGTCATAATATTTTGACACATGTCTTATAACCTGCTCTTTGTTTTTCTCGTTTACAATAATATTAAATCCAACACCACAATTAAAGGTATTCAACATTTCTTCATCACTTATATTCCCATTGTTTCGAATATACTTAAATATATTCAATATACGAATGTTTTCCAAATCAATCTCCGCTGTTAAACCTTCCGGTATTACTCTGCTAAGATTTCCTTCTATTCCCCCTCCGGTAATGTGAG
Organism: uncultured Lachnospiraceae bacterium; assembly: GCA_964450185.1. Lineage (GTDB taxonomy): Bacteria > Bacillota > Clostridia > Lachnospirales > Lachnospiraceae > RUG11237. Next base: position 378 of record CAYVCL010000071.1, read on the forward strand.
CCATTCCGTGAATAATGTCTTTTTCAAATAATTCTTTGATTGCCTTATAATATGGCGTATGAGGTTTCATAATCTGTTCAACGAAAGTCAAACCATCTACTTTATCTAATTTTATCTGTGGCATCTTATCCATAAGCAGTCTTACCAAAGAATAACCATTGGTATGTAAACCGTTGGATGCAACGGCAAGTACCGCATCTCCTTCTTCTATGCCTGAGCCGTCAATCACTTTCTGTTTTTCAACAATCCCGGCAATACTTGAGGTCAACACATATACCCCAGAATCCACAACCAATGGTTGAATTGATGTTTCACCGCCAACCAAAGAGCATTCATTTTCCTTACATGCATCCGCGATTCCTTTGACTAACGTTTTTATGGTATCTTTCTCTGCATTCCCGCAAACAATAGTGTCCAAAACCGCCAACGGCTTCGCTCCCATTACTACAATATCATTTACCAAATGATTAATCATATCATGGCAAATAGACTCCGTATATCCATATTCCATTGCCAGCTTCTGCTTGGATCCCGGTTCCTCCGACTTTAAAACAAGTACAGGCTCTTTCAATTCTGGAAAATGAATGTCATATAAGGAAGCAAATGGTCCTAAGCCGTTCATAACTCTTTTATCGTTTGTTTCCAAATGCTTCGCCATCTCTTTTTTAATCGTATCCGTATAAGCTATGTCAATTCCGGCTTTACTGTAAGACAATCCCTCTTCTGCTTTTTCACTACCAACCAAAATTTCATCTACGGTAACATCAAGTGCGATGGCTAAATCGTACAATATCTCAATATTTGGATAAGTTGTTCCATTTTCCCACTTGGATACCGCCTGAAAAGAAACGTTCAACCGATCCGCTAATTGTTGTTGTGTCATTCCTAACGCCTTACGTTTTTGCATTATAAAATTTCCAACCTTAATACTATTTAACATTCTTCTGTACCTCCGTTTTTCTTTTATAATAACTGTGTTTTGACACTTTCAGCAATAACCGGAACATGGAAATCTTACCCAAAATTCAACCGTTGGTTGACTTCTACATGTACCTCACGTTCAAATCATTTAACTCTGTAGTCAATTTATCATTTTTCAATTTTCTTGCCAATGGCATGTAAATTTCTACCGTTTCTTTTGCTTTGACTTTTTGGCGTTCTTTATCCATATACGCAACAGTTCGCATATTATGAAGTCTTTCTGCTAATTTTATCATAATTACCGCATCTGGCGATTCGCTAATGCATATATTATCAACACCGTCAACCGAGATAATCAGCTCCACTACTCTTTCAGGTAAATTTACTTTTAATTCTTCCAGTGTAATATCTGTCTTTTTCATAACATCACAAAACATACCTGCCAGAATTGTATCTTTCTCTCCATTCATCTCTGCAAGCAAAATCGCCACATTCAGCGGATGTGTTACATACTCGTCCCCTGAATACCTCTGAATGCCATTGTAGGCCCTACATGCACATTGATATGTATCTTCTAATTGCTTTCCATCCACTTCAATTTCATTTTCTGTCACTCTATTTTTCAGAATTTCAAATAACTGTTCTTTTGTTGCGTGTTCCTGTGTCTGGTACAAAAATACATGATTCATAATACTACCTCCATAACTTCCTAATTCTGCCATCATTGCTCTAAGAAGTGCCGGATAGAATCCAAACTGCTTTTTAAATGCCTTCGTAAATCCGCTATGAGATTGCCAACCATATTTCATGGCAACCTCAATAATTTTCTCACCTTGCAGTATTTCCCAAGATGCTTTTATCATTTTCCGCATATTTACATATTCCATTACGGTCATTCCCTGACTTTCTTTAAAAATCCGTGCAAAATGAAACTCGGAATATCCTGCATATAACGCTATTTCTTCCAACGTCACAGGCTCCTCTATGTGTTCTTCTATATACTGCAAGCTCTTATTTACTATTTCTTTGGATTCCATAACCATCACCTTCTACTTTCCACGTGGTAGTTATACTATAAATCATTCTGTAAGCAATTTCTTATCCAATCTTGCTATCCATCATCCCTACATATAAAAATCCGGAAATGCCACCGTCCGTCGAACATCCCCACACCCCGTCAAAGCCATAATCAAACGTTCTAATCCGACTGCAAATCCTCCACCTTGTTTTCCGTTGCACTCCGTTAACATTTTAAAATATTCTGTATATCTTTCCTTTTCCACATCAAAAATATCCATCATTTTTTTCTGCAAATCTGTGTTCATAATACGCAAATCCCCGCCACCAATTTCAATTCCATTTATTACAATGTCAAAAGACTCTGTAGTTGTATTTATCAACGAATCTTCTTCTGTATTTTTGATTTCGCCGGAAGGAAGCGCAAAAATATGGTGACACGGAACAAGCTGATTTTCTTCCGTTCTTTCTCCATTTGTCAGGGGCATATGTTTAATAAATAAAACTACGATTTTCTCACTGTTTTCCCTTATATCCGGTTTCATTTCATTACCGTATATTTCTCTGCACTCAAGTCCATTTATGTGCTTTATCACTGGTTCTCTATGTACAGCCTTACATATTTCAACAATTAGGGTTTCTGCCAATTTTATCAGTTCCGAAAATGTTGTATTTTGCAGTTCTATGTCCAGTTGAGTAAATTCGCACATTCTGGTATGCCTTTCAGCTTCGGCTTCTATCGGTCGAAAACAATGGGCAAATTGATAATACTTTTCGTATCCTGCCAAAGCTAACATTAGCTTACATATTTGTGGGGAATCTGCAAGACTTGCCTCTTTCCCTTGAATCATAATATCAAACGTCGTATTATATTTCTCACCTGTTTTCGGCATCAGAATCGGTGTGTCATATTCCTGAAAGCCCTGACTTTCTAAAAAAGAACCAGTTACTTTTTTGATTTTTGCAGCCATTGCCAAATTTTCTCTCACAACAGGATCTCGCAAATGTTCCAATATATCTCTCATAAAATCACTCCAAATCATTATATTCTAAAAATATTTCTCCCGTATTGTGGCTTCTTTCTATTTCGTTTAATATTTTAACATATTTATCAATTCTCTTATGTGCCTCTTCCGTGGCAATATTGCCCTGCAACAATGTACCAAATTCCGGATTGTTGGAAGGACAAACACTAATCCAGCCACTTGCTGAATGTTTCAAACTATAAATTCCTTCTTGGCAATATTCTGCACATGTAGTGCACATCTTTGCACGGTGAGTACAGGACATACTATCCTTCATATTAACTAACACATTATCCCATAAAAAATTGTAAGAGACACAGCCAACTCGTATCCTTTGATTGATTTTTTTACCTGCTGCTTTTAATTCTTCCCGAACTTTTGCAAGATTCACAAACTGTTCCTGCCAAAATTCTCTATTTCCTTTTGAATAATACAAATCCAATACACTGATATATATTTCCGCTCCATACTTTTCTTTTAAGCTGCCCGCAAACTCAACGAGTTTCGGCAACTCTGCTGCATTTTGCTTCATATAAACAAAATTAAACCCTATGGTTTTCACCCCTTCTTCACAGCATTTCTCTATAATTTGCGTTGTATTCGCAGCCTCCGGATTACCCGCTATTTTTACACGAAGTTCCTCATCATAAGCATCAATAGATATTTTTAAAACATCCACATATTTCTTTATCAAATCCATATTTTCCGGTAATCTGGAACCATTGGTTGTTATTTCAATTATTTTAAATAATTCACGACATTCTTGCAAAATCGCTCCAATTTCAGGATTAAGCAACGGTTCGCCTCCTGTAAAGGAAATGGTTTCAAATCCATGTTGGGCAATCCTTTTCATATTTTTTATATAGTCCTCAACATTCAATTCTGGTGCTCTTAAGCATATCGGAGTATGATTCTCCATGCCTAAATCTGTTGCGCAGTACTGACATGCAAAATTACATTTGCTGCTAATGGAAGCTCTTAGAAATGTGCTTTTCTTTTCAGGTAATAACTGTATCATTATGTTTCTCCCCTCTTTTTGTTATTATCATTTAGATATTATCATTATTATGCTATTTCTTCTGATTGTCAAGACTAAATTTCCAAAAGCTTCAACAATGCCAAACATCATATCTGAATCCCTTCTAAAATCAAACAAGCGATACCACTTAGGTATCGCTCTAAAATCTAAATAATTCTTTTACTTCATCAATTCCTCCGTAAGCCGAAGAATCTCCGGTGCAATTTTTGCCCGCTCTTTCTTGATAACATGATTAAACAAAGGATAGGCACAACAAACAAGTACAATGCCAATAATTCCAATTATGATACCAATAAGCATTGCCCCATTCTGAGAAAACCCAAGTTTTCCACTCAAATCTGACATTGCAAGGCTCATTCCAAATCCTAAAAGCAATGCGCCAATAATACCGGGAATAAGTGCTGTCATTGTTGCCTTTTGTGTAACGTTTGCATCAAGCCTGCGCAAACGCTCCATTTTATTTTCTTCCGGTGCAGCGTACTTTTTTCGGATATTTTGAATTTCTTTCTGCTCCTTTGCAGAATATGTATAGTGAAAAGTTTCTTTCTCGTTGTTCTCCATCTTTTCTCACTCCTTTACTTTTTTAACAGTTTCATTTTCCTACTGCTCTGTACAATCATATAAATTGCCATTGCTACAATAAAAACAGATATCACACCACCACTTGCCCCAAGCATAATCCTTCGGCTTAAAATATCCATCGTTCCGTCATTAAAAGTCGTCAGCATAGTAGATTCCAGTGTCAGCATCGATACACACGCCGCTGCAAGACTAATGGCTTTGGAAGCCGAAAAAACAGGGCTGTTATATTTACTGTACTTCACAACATTTACGATTGCCAAAGCAAGCGAGCTAAATGTATAAGTTGCCATTGCGATAGTAGTAATTTCATGATGCCGAAATGTTCTGTTCCAATAAATCATAAAAAATATCATCACAGATACCGCCAGATTCATCAGAAAAAATACAAGCCCACAGTTACGATATTTTCTAAGTTCCTCCTGCATTTTTTCGCCGGGTTTATGTTTTCTTGTATGTTGTACTAAGAAAAACCTCATAATTGCAAGAGATATATAATATCCTGCCATGGAATAATACCAAAACGATGCGTGATATAAACCAAGCCCCAGCTGAAACACAGCATATGCTGTATTCAACATAAGAGAACCATACAATGAAACATTTACTCGCAAACGAGCATCATCCCGCCACAATCTTGCATATTTATTTTTATCTTTAAACACCTTGAAAAACCGAATCAGCTTCGGTATTCTGAAGCACCATACCATAAGGGTGTAAAACGCAAGAACATAGGATAGATACGATATCAAGGCTTCCGTTCCAATAAACACCAGCGAATACACCAAAAATACGATTGCAACCGGTAGCAGTATAAGCATAATTGCCATGTGCGGAAAAAGAATCTTTTTCCCTATTTTTTTCCAACTCATATTAACCACGACCTATCTTCACGGTGAAGGTGCTGCCTTTCCCCACTGTACTTTCTACTCTTATTTCTCCCTGCATAATGTCAACCACTCTTTTCACAAGTGCTAAACCAAGTCCATTTCCCTGCACAGAATGTGAGGTATCTCCCTGATAAAATTTTTCAAAAATATGTGCGCCCACTTCCGGTGCCATCCCACAACCGGTATCTGTTACTTTTACAATGGCATGATGCTCTGTAACAGAAAGGGACACCTTTACCATTCCACCGGCTTCCGTAAACTTAAAGGCATTGGAAAACAAATTGTTCCACACCAGACTAAGTAGTTCAGCATCGGCTTTTACTTTCACATTTTCCGCAATATCAGTATCAATCTCAATCTCTGCCTTTTCCCATACATTTTCATACTGTAACAGACACTCACAAAGCTGCTCGCCTAGGTCAAATTCCGTAGTTTGCGGATAGATTTGCTGATTTTCAAGTCGATTCAGTTTTAAAATATTAGTCATCATATCAGCCAGACGTCTGGAACCGTCTGTGACACCTTTCGCATATTCCAGACGCTTTTCCTCGGATAGCTCAGGTGCCTGCAAAAGCGTACCATAATTTTGCATGACCGCAAGAGGTGTTTTCATTTCGTGAGAAACATTTGCAATAAAATCTGTTCGTAAAGTTTCCACACTGCCAAGCTCCTCTGCCATCTTATTGAAACACTCAATAATCTGCTGAAAGGTATCATCTGTACCAAACTTGCTTTGTGGACTTATTCTGACTGAAAAATCTCCCTGCATGATTTTTTCTGCCGCATCTGTAATGTGTTTTACCGGACGCTCCACTGTCAGCCTGCGTCGAAGGGCATCAATAATATAAAATACAAGGCTTAAAATTACAACATTTATAAATGTCAGTTTTGCCGCCAAATTCAAATCACTTTCACTCAATGTAATATCCAATGTGTTGGATAATGTAGAAACAAAAAGCATAGTGCAACAGGTAATAGTAAAAGCAACAAGAAGGAAAAAAACAAGATAGCGCCTTATCCCTCTATAAATACTTTTTATTCGTTCTTCTTTTCTCACTTGACCACCGCCTTATATCCAAGCCCATGCACTGTCACAATTTCGAATGCGTCACAGTCTGCAAGTTTCGAACGTAGTTTTGTCATATACACATCCACGGCTCTTGGTGCTGTTTCTGTTCCGGTATCCCAAAATTCATCCATAAGCTGTGTTCTTGTAAAAGTTTTTTTCGGATAAGACAACAACTTATAAAGAATACTAAACTCACGATTAGTCATGGGTATTTCTTCGCCATCCAGATAGGCAGTATGTTCATCTGCATCCATCACAAAGCTGCCAATCTCTATTTTTTTGTTGGCTGCAATCTTAGCACGACGAAGAAGGGCGCCAATACGCAAAAATAACTCATCCAAATCAATGGGCTTGACCATGTAATCATCCACGCCGATACGAAAACCTCTCTGTTTTGATGCAATATCATCACGGGCAGTCATGAAAAGAATCGGAATATCATCGTCGATTTCACGGATATTCTGTGCAAATTCAAAACCATCCACCCCTGGCATCATAACATCAGATACAATCATGTCAAACATAGTAGTCGCAAGCGCATCATAAGCGTCCGTTGCATTCAAGCAACCGGTAGCTTCATAGCCACTATGATTCAAAAATGAGCATACTGTTCTGTTCAATTCTTTATCATCTTCCACAACTAATATCTTAAACATCACATTACCTCCTCAAATTAGCTTTTCATTGTATATCATACCACCTAAATGTTAAAGTTTTGTTTCTATTTTGCCCTTATTTAAAATTTTATAACATTGGAGCCACTATCCTTACAATCCAGCAATGGCGAGATGCTTTTGGGACACCTCGCCTATGTATAAAACTCTATTCATTTCCTTCTTCAAATGTCTTTTTTAGAAATTTTGCCATTGTACTGTACTTTAGCCCTTCATAATTTTGTCGCTCAAAGCAAGAATTTCATCTGCATACTTCTTACGGCGGAAGCCAAGGACTCTCTTATAGATTGGATAGTTGATAATAGCCATCAGCATACCAGCCACACCGATGATAATACCCGGTAACATAGTATCCGTTATACCAATTTTTTCTCCAATGTCAGTCATAACAAGACTCATACCACTTCCCATAATAATGGCACTAATGCTGCCAAACACATAAGCAAATACATTTGCCGGTCTTTTTACCTTTGCATCCAGTTCACGCAATGCATCCAGCTCTGTGCTTTCCTTTTCCATGTATTGCGTACGAATTTTCTCTACCATAAAGTTCTGTGAATTATTATTCATTGTAATTCCCCCTTTCTATATTATTGGAAAGTCGTTTCTTTGCATCCTCAACAGACTCGCCCTCTTTAGTAAAGAGCTTTTCAACACATTTATCCGTTACCTTACCAAAACCTTCCACTACACCATTCTCCATTTTCTTGTAGCCACCAACAACTCCATTTTCAATTTTCTTATAGCCTTCAACAACTACCTCTGCGATTTTTTCATTTACTTCAACGATTTTTGCCATAATAATTATCTCTCCTTCTTTGATTTTATGTTTTAATTTTAGCGTTGGGTTGTTAAAAAGATTTTTGAGAAATGTTTCTGAAATGTTAAAATGGGGAATTTTTTCTTGAAAAATTGTTTTTTTGATATGAATTTTAGAGAGTATTAACGCATAAACTACTACCACCACTAAAATCCATTTGACAGCTTTAACTTTCGATGGTATATTATATTTAGTGGTTGTGCTACGTTGCTTGCGAGGCGCGTGGCCGGTGGAGTTCCATGCGTGGGCTCCACTTTTTTTATACCACTATTCAGAAGGAAGGGATATGTATGGCAAAGATATTTTTTACTTATGAGGAACAGTTGAATAAGTTACAAAAGGAAAAAGAGCTAATCATTCCTGACACAACTGTTGCTAAGCTGACATTAGAAAAATTAAGCTACTATTCCCTTATCGGGGGATATAAACAGTTATTTAAACACACTCCATCTCAAAAGTATATCCATGGAGTAACCTTTGACGAACTTGTTGCATTCTACTATTTCGACGAAGAATTGCGTTCTCTTTTTATGAAATATATTCTTCATGTAGAAAGACATATTAAGTCACTACTTTCGTACCATTTCTGTGAAAAATACGGCGAAAGTGATACAGAATATTTGAATATAAACAACTATACATTAACCAAAAAGAATCATGCACAAATCAACCGTTTGGTGCATTCCATGCAAAAAGCAGTTGCATTGCCAAGCCAATACACATATATTTCTCATCACGCTAATACCTATAGTAATGTACCTTTGTGGGTTGCTATGAATGCTTTTACATTTGGACAAGTTTCCAAAATGTTCCAATACATACCAAATGATGTCCAGTATAAAATCAGCCAAAAATTTGAACATATTACAGAGCGTGAATTACATCAGTTCATAACCGTGCTTGCACGTTGCAGAAACGTATGTGCCCACGGTGAGAGATTGTTTTCATTCCGCATTCATGAAACCATTCCAAATACTTTGTTACATAAAAAACTGCAAATTCCTCAAAAAAACGGAAGCTACCTATACGGAAAACAAGACTTATTTGCCATCGTGATAGCCTTACGCTATCTTATCAGCGATGAGGATTTTAAAGCATTTAAATCAAGCTTAACTAAACTCATCACCAAAATTCTTAAACAGTGTCCACACCTTACCCGCAAACAACTGTTAAAAGAAATGGGCTTCCCGGACAACTGGGAAAAAATTGTGCGATATAAAAAGTAAATTGAGCTGACAGCATAACTTATGTCACATTGACAACACTCCCCATTTGCAATATAATAAATGATATTGTGCAACAAATACATAATAAATGAGAGGAGAGCTTTCAATGAAGAAGACAAACAAAATAATAACCTTATTATTAAGCATGATTTTTATCCTTTCCCTTACTGCATGTGGAAAAGATGATCCATTTGTAGACAGCAAAGGAAACAGCTTTTTAGGTATTTTTGCTACTTGCGACAGCGAGGGAAATGTGGAATTCAGAGATGATGGTACTACTTATGATTACAGCATTACAATCAACGAAGATGGTACTTTTGTTTTCGATTATTCCACTGAAAGACAGTTTAGTGGTACTTGGACAAAGAGTGAAGATGGAGATAGCATAACACTCTCTGGTAATACAGATAGTGCTTATAGCAAATACGGTTTATATTGTCATTTTGATGAGGATGGAATCTTACTTATCGATGCTACCGAAAACATGGATAACTGGGAAACTGATGTAATGGTTCGTCAGGAACAGTAATTAAAATCAGATAAAACAAAGGCTGAAACGTTTGAAATCGTTTCAGCCTTTTTATTAACTTAATAACATTCTGTCATTATCCAGTTCCTTATTCTTCTTCTGGGAATACAGCTTGCGAATTCCATCCAAAGTAAGTTCCTGTTTTTCCTTATCCTGAACGTCCAGAATAATCTCACCACTATCTAACATTAACAGACGGTTACCTGTATCTAGTGCAGAATTTAAATTGTGGGTAATCATCATGGTAGTTAACTTCTTTTCTGCCACGATTTCTTTTGTGATATTCATTACCTTTTCTGCAGTTGCCGGGTCTAACGCTGCCGTATGCTCATCTAAAAGCAACAACTTTGGTGTAGTCATGGTACACATTAATAGTGTTACCACCTGTCTTTGCCCACCGGAAAGCAGACCTACCTTAGCGTCCATACGGTCTTCCAATCCCATGGAAAATCTGCTTAAATATTCTCGAAACATCATGCTGTCTTTTTTGCTGATTGCAAATTTCAATGGATTTTTGCGGTTTCTGGAATATGCCAGTGCAAGATTTTCTTCAATGGTCATGTTTGGTGCAGTTCCTCTCATCGGATCCTGAAATACTCTGCCAATATATCTTGCTCTCTTATGTTCCGGTACAAATGTGATATCTTCTCCATCCAGAAAAACACCACCCTGGTCTAAAATAAAGTTTCCACAGACAGCTCCAAACAGGGTTGATTTTCCGGCTCCGTTGGATCCTACCACGGTAACAAAATCCCCATCTTTCAAAGTAAGACTCATATTATTTAACGCTCTATGCTCATTAGGAGTACCTTTTAAAAATGTTTTCTGTGCATTCACCAATTCTAACATTTTATCTTCCTCCCTTCTGTTCACTGCGGATATTTAAATATTCCTGTTTCTGTGATTTTCTTGTTTTCTTTCCATTAATAAAGCCTTGAATTGCCGGTAATGCCAATGCGATACCTACAATCAGGGAAGATACCAGTTTCAGGGCATATGCCGGGAAGAAACTATTTGACATAGCCAATGCCACAATAAAACGATATACCACAGAACCTAAAATCGCACTGAGAATTCCTGCAGTAACTGTTCTCTTTCGTATAAACAGCTCTCCAATAATCACAGAAGCCAAACCAACCACTAAAATTCCCACGCCGGAATTGATATCTGCAAATCCCTGATACTGAGCAATCAGCCCACCACATAACGCAATGCATCCATTTCCAATAGCAAGTGCCAGTATTTTTGTCACATTAATGTCGATGGAAGAGGCTTTTACCATGTCTTCATTATCTCCAGTGGCACGAATACAAAGCCCTACGTGGGTACGGAAAAATACAATTAATAATGCTGCTACAAGCAAAACTGCTATCACAGCTATCACCAGTTTGCAAACTTCCTTGTCTAACCCAAGTAAGTCATAACTCATTTTGAATATGGTATCGTTTGCAATCAAAGATAAATTAGAGCTGCTGCCCATAATGCATAAATTTACTGTATATAAGCCACTCATGGTAAGAATTCCTGCCAAAATTGGATGGATTCCGCACTTCGTCTGCAAAAATCCTGTCACTACTCCTGCCAATGCCCCGGATAATATGGCAAATATAATTCCAAGTATTGGATGACCTGCCACAGTAAAGGCAGCGGAAACAGCCAACCCAAAGGTAAAGCTGCCTTCCGCAGTCAAATCAGGAATATTTAAAATTCGAAATGTAATATAAATTCCCATTGCCAAAAGCCCATATAACAGCCCTAACTGCAGGGAACCTAACACTAATGCCATTTTCTTTCTTCCTTTCTTCGGTTACTCTATTTTATTCTGCGTCCTGTACAAATACAGCAGAAGATTTCACATCATCGCTTAAAGTAATTCCCAAGGCTTCCACCGTCTGTTCGTTAATAACTGTAGCCTGCGCAGGTACTACGATTGCCGGAATATCTGTAATTGCTGTTCCTTCTAAATACTGAATTGCCATATCTGCAGACTGGGCACCAATTTCTTTATCGTCTACTGCAATGGTTGCAAATGCCCCTGAACTTACCATAACTGCAGAACTTCCGTATACCGGAATCTTAGCATCTCTTGCCACTTCTGCCACATTTGGCATTGCGCTCTGAATCATACTGTCATTTGGTACAAAAATAGCATCTACCTGTTCTGCCAATGTCTGTGCTGCCTGCTGTACTTCGGAAGAATTGGTAACAACTGCTTCCACATAAGAAAGATTGTGTTCATCGCAATATGCTTTTGCATCATTTATGGTATTTACTGCATTTACTTCTCCTGTGTTATAAAGGAAACCGTATGTTTTGCATCCCGGTGTTAACTGGTCAGACAGTGCAAAAATTTCCGAAACCGGAATTGCATTGGATGTTCCTGTCGCATTTTTATCCGGTTTTGCCATATCGGTGATTACGCCAGCCTGTTCCGGTGCTGAAACTGCAACAAACACTACCGGAATATCACTTTCCAAGTTTACCATAGCCTGCGTTGCCGGTGTTGCAATGGTTGCAACCAAATCCACATCATTTCTTACCATCTCCTGACAAATGGTATTTAAGTTTGTAGCATCTCCCTGGGCACTTTTGTAAATGATTTCTACTTTATCTTCACCGTAGCCTTTTGCTTCCAGTTCATCAATAAATCCCTGACGCATATCGTTGAATGCACCGTTTTCTACCATCTGTACAATACCAATTTTGATTACGTCTTCTTTTTCACTGCCACAGGCTGTAAATCCAGTCATCATAACAACTGCCATTCCAAGTGCAGCTATTTTTTTCATCATAGTTTTTAATTTCATCATTTTCTCCTCTTTCTTTTTTAATTTATATTCAAATTTTACTGCAAAATCTCTTTATACTAATGTTTCCAATCTTTCGTATGCATTTCGAATCATTTCTTCGGTTACCACATATGGGTAATGGGCAATATCGCTGCGGTTTCGGATATTGGTAAGAATAGATTCAAATTCTTCCTTGCTGATTTCTATATGAGCTAATTTGGTAGGAAGATTTGTCTTCTTGTGAAATTCATATACTTTCTGAAATTCTTCCTCCTGTCCGTCACATAAAAGCAAAATCAGTACACCATAACCTACCACTTCTCCGTGAAGATGACGTTCTTCAATCTGTGGAAATGCGGTCAGACTATAAAAAACAGCATGAGCAAGACCACTATTATAATGAACCGTGTGTTCCTTCGTTAACAAATTGGATGCCACACCGGTACTTACCATAATGGCTAATACCACCTGTTCAAACTCTTTAGACACTTTTCCTGCTTCATTATCCTGCAATGCTTTTTCTCCATATTTTAATACCGGAGCCACACACATCTGGCTTACATTTACTCCCAGTTCCAGATAATGAGGCAATTCGTCATTTCTTGAGGACACCGATGCTTCATAAAATTTAGCGTAAGTATCTCCCATTCCTGCCCACATATATTTCTTAGGTGCTTCACACAAAATATTTGTCTGTATAAATGCATGTACCGGAGGTTTTTCTGTAAAATACGGTTCTTTAAACACTCCGCTCATTTCATACATAATTGCCACAGAAGTGGTTGCTGCACAGTTGGATGCAATGGTTGGAAATGTAAAGACAGGCAGCCCTAGCTTTTCTGCCAATGCCTTCCCTGTATCCAGTGCTTTTCCGCCACCCACAGCAAAAATCATATCTGCCGCTTTTACTTCCTGACTATTTTGCAACTTTTCTACATTTTCATAGGAAGCTTCTCCACCATACCAAAGCTCTCCTGTAATATGTAAATCTGTATTTTCTATCGCTTTCTTTATGCTTTCGCTTGCCGCCTGTAATGCTCTTTTTCCACCAATGCATACTGCATTTTTTCCATAAGCACTGCATATTTCATAAATTTTATCATATACCTTCGGTCCTATGGAGTAACTTGGAAAATACATACTATAGTTTTCCATATATTTCGCCTCGCTTTATTTCACATAATTCAAAAAAACTATCGGGCTTATTCTACCACTGTATGAGATAGATGTCAAAGTTTGAATTTTGATAACAAAAAAAGTGCATTCTAAAATGCACTTTTCAAGTAGCGAGAAAGGGATTTGAACCCCCGACACCACGGGTATGAACCGTGTGCTCTAGCCAACTGAGCTATCTCG
>CAYVCL010000072.1:0-14279 GCA_964450185.1 uncultured Lachnospiraceae bacterium
GATTTATATTGAACAGTCCCGGTTTTCTTCCAGAATTATCCGGTTTTAAGAATTTGTGTTATCTCGCATCAATCAAAAAGATTGCAGATAAGAAAAAAATAGCAGAAACTATGGAACTGGTAGGATTGGATCCTAAGAGCAGGAAAAGTGTTTCAAAATATTCCCTTGGAATGCGTCAAAGATTGGCAATTGCACAAGCAATTATGGAAGAACCTGAAATACTTATACTGGATGAACCTATGAATGGACTGGACGAAGATGCAGTAGAGGAAATAAGAGCTTTATTGTTAGAATTAAAAGAAAAAGGAGTTCTTATTATCATTACCAGTCATAATAGAGAAGATATTGATGTTTTGTGCGACGAAGTTTATAGGATAAAGAAGGGAAAGATGCTTAGGGAACTTCCTATAATTTCAGGATGATTTTCCCGTCATTTTGTGTTACCTTATAATTAGATTTCTAAATCAAAATTCATAAGGAGGAGCCAGAATGACGAAGAAAAAATTAGCCCTGGAAATTATAGAGCGTTTGAAAAAAGAATATCCGGAAGCGGGATGTTCCTTGGAATATAATGAGGCATGGAAGTTGCTAGTCAGCGTACGTTTGGCAGCCCAGTGTACAGATGCCAGAGTAAATATAGTAGTGCAGGATTTGTATGCCAAATTTCCAAGTGTGGATGCGCTAGCCAAAGCAGATGTGGAAGAAATCGAAAGAATTGTTAAGCCATGTGGATTAGGACGCAGTAAGGCAAGGGATATCAGTGCATGCATGAAGATTTTAAGAGATGAATATGAAGGCAAGGTTCCGGAGGATTTTGATGCTTTATTAAAGCTGCCGGGCGTGGGGCGTAAAAGTGCAAATCTTATTATGGGAGATGTGTTTGGAAAGCCTGCCATAGTAACAGATACCCATTGTATTCGTCTGGTGAATCGTATGGGTTTGGTTGATAATATAAAAGAACCTAAGAAAGTGGAAATGGCACTTTGGAAAATCGTTCCGCCAGAGGAAGGCAGCGATTTGTGTCATAGATTTGTGTTTCATGGCAGAGAGGTATGTACTGCCAGAACAAAACCTTTTTGCGATAAGTGTTGTTTAAATGATATTTGCAAAAAAAATATAACATAAAATATAAAAATCTCCATCCGGGTTTCCGGTTGGAGACTTTTATGTACGGTAAGAAAATTACTTGTTTAATTTTTTCTTACGTTCTTTTACCAGTTCTTCTAAGTCTTTTAATAACTGAGTCTGATCTTCTTCCGCATCTAATAAAGCTTCTACTACACCGATTTTATTAGTGTATTTGCTTAAGAAAGAAGCATCAGTCTGAATCTGACGTTTCGCATATTCGTCAGCTGTAACAACTGGTAAATAGCTTCGTGTCAATACAGTACCGCTGTATACGATTTCATCAACTTTCAGATAATTCTTCTGAATTAATTTCTTAATTACAGCCTGAACGGTATTGATACTAAGACTTCCATTAACTTTTGGAATGTCAGATGCAATTACAGGACCATCCTGTGCCCAAAATACATTCATTACGTCAAGTTCACGTTTACTTAATTCGTATGAATTTTCTGGATTGTTCTTACTTCTCATTTTAACACCACCTTGCTATTTAATAATATATTATTAAAGGTGTGCTGTCAACTGTTTTTCCAAGAAAAAATATTATTTTACAATAAAGATTATAAATAATGCCCTTTCCAAGCTATTTAAAGTGGGTTGACATATATAGATGACCGATATATAATTCATATATAGATAATCTATATATCAAAGGAGGAAAACACATGGCGGTAGATAAGAGTTTGCTGTCCGGAAGCACTTCCATGCTGATTTTAAGGCTACTGGAGAGCGGGGACATGTATGGTTATGAGATGATTGAGAATTTGAGAGAGAAATCACAGGATGTATTTCAGTTAAAGGCAGGGACCTTGTATCCACTGCTTCATTCCATGGAAAATAAAGGATATGTGAAATCCTATGAGAAGGAAGCAAACGGAAAAGTGAGAAAATATTACAATCTTACGAAGGAAGGAAAAAGATATCTTGGTGATAAGAAAGAGGAATGGCAGGAGTATACCACGGCAGTTGCCAATGTTTTAAGCATGGGGGGATTTGTATGTCAGTAGAGGAATATTTAAAAACAGTTACAGAGCAGATAAGATGCAAGCAGGCAAGAGAAGCAGTGAGAGAAGAAATGGAAGGGCATTTGGAAGACCAGATGGAAGAATGTATCAAAGATGGTATGAGCCGGGAAGCCGCAGAAAAGTTTGCTGTAGAACAAATGGGAGATCCTGTGGAAGTGGGGATTTCCTTGGATCGGGTGCATAAGCCCAAGGTGGCATGGAGCATGATAGTATTGATTGCATTCTTAAGTGTTTTGGGAATGGGAGTGCAATATTTTATTAGTATCCAGTGTGAAAATGTACAAAGCTTTTCGCTTACATCGCAGTTGACATATATGGCAGTTGGCTTTGTGGTGCTTGCCATTATGTATTATTTGGATTACAGCATTTTTGGGGCTTACGGAAAATATATGGCAATTATATTTCTAGGGTATATGTTTTTACAAGTATTCTTTTTCGGAAGAACAGTAAATGGAGCCACAGTATTTTCCGGTGGAATGAGGAGTTTTTCCCTGAGAGTGTTAATGATGTGTTTTATTCCCCTGTATGCGGGCGTATTGTATTCATATCGTGGCGAAGGGAAAAAAGGAATTTTGAAAAGTCTGGTATTTTTAATGATTCCTGTATGGCTTACTATGAGAATGCCTTGTCTTAGCATGGCAGTAGTACTTTTCTTTACTATGTTTATCATGTTATCTGTTGCCATTCAAAAGGAATGGTTTGGCAGCGGGGGAAGAAAGCTTTTGTATGCTTTTTGGAGTGCAATTTTTATCTGTCCTCCGTTGTTTATTGTGGTCGGAAGCAAAATGAGGATGTTTACAGAATATCAGTTGGCAAGGTTACAGTCTTTTATAAATGGAGATGGCGACGAGGGTTATGTGCATAACAGAGTTCGTGAAATTATACAGAATAGCAAAATGTTTGGTGCGGGCGAGAAACATTTAGATACGTCTGCGGTACTGCCGGAAGTAGGCTCAGATTTTATTATTACACATTTAATTTCATACTATGGAATTTTAAGCGGAATTCTGGTAGGCGGATTACTTACCTTGTTGGTAATTAAAATTTTTCATATATCATTTCAGCAGAAAAATCAGTTGGGAATGATGATTGGCGTGGGATGCGGAAGTGTATTCGGATTGCAGATTCTTTTATACTTCTTGGAAAATATTGGATTGTTCCCAAATTCTTATGTGTATTTGCCATTATTCTCTCTGGGAGGAACCGGAATGGTAGTTACTTATTTTTTGTTGGGAATTGTATTGAGCATCTATAAATATCAGGATATTCCGTTGAAAGTGAAGCGGAAAAAGATTATAATTAATATCCAGTAAAAAAGAATGTGGGGTGTAAAGGTGAAAGCAAAAGTGATTCGAATTGAAGAACCAGATTTTGGCTGTGAAGGACGAATGCCGGGAATGAAAGTGATGGATAAAGTAGTTTTGAAAAACTGCGAAACCGGAAAAGAAATCATCACCACAGCCTCCGACGAATGGCTTTATCAGGTGGATATTAACGAAGGTGATGAAGTAAATGTGGAAGAATCCACAGGAGAAATTGTGGGGAAGTGGAAAGATGAAAAATAACAGACGAAGATGGAGTGTACTTTGGCTGGCACTAGTGCTTGTGGCGATATTAACAGGCTGCGCCAATTACAGTAAGGACACGGAAAAACAGCCGGTAGAGGGCACACTGCAGGTACATTATATTGATGTGGGGCAGGGAGATAGTATTCTTCTGATTCAGGGCGAACACAGCATGCTTATTGATGCCGGGGATAATAACTGTGGAACAAGAGTTCAGTCCTATCTTCAGGCAAACAGCATTGATACGTTGGATTACGTCATAGGAACACATCCGGATTCAGACCACATAGGCGGGCTGGATGTTATTATTTATAAATTTACCTGTAATCAGATTTTGATGCCGGATTGCAGCAAGGACACAAAAACCTATGAAGATGTACTCGCTTCTGCAAAAGAGAAAAATTATAAGATTACTTCCCCGGTGGCAGGAGATACATTTATGCTGGGACAAGCTGAGATACAGGTGCTTTCTCCGATAGCAAATGCAAATTACGGGGAAGATGCCAATAACAATTCCATCGCAGTAAAGGTTACTTATGGAAACCATTCCTTTTTGTTTACCGGGGATTGTGAGGAAGCTGCAGAAGCAGATATGCTAAATAGTGGCTTTGATTTGCAGGCAGACGTTATGAAGGCAGGACATCACGGCAGTGATACTTCTAACAGCAGAGAATTTTTAGAAGCGGTAAATCCAAAGGTTTGTGTTATTAGTTGCGGTGAAGGAAATGATTACGGTCATCCCAGAGCAGAGGTGTTAAACAATCTGAGAGATTTAGGAGTTGAAGTGTATCGTACGGATGAGCAGGGGACTATAGTGGCTGTTTCGGATGGAGCAGAGATCACATGGAATACACAAGCCTCTCAAAGCTGGCAGTCAGGAGAGCCAACAGGCGATAGTACAGAAATAACTTATATTCTCAACACGAACACAATGAAAATACATGAGAAAACCTGCAGTAGCGTAAATGAGATGAACGAGAAGAACAAGCAGGAAACCAATAAAACGGTAGAAGAATTAGAAGCAGAAGGGTATGAACCCTGTAAGAGGTGCAAACCATAAAATAAAGCAGAGCGAAGTTACATTAACTTTGCTCTGCTTTTTCTAATAGATGCTCCGGCAGATATTTTAACATAAGGGCATCCAGTTTGACAGGTTCTACCGGTTTTGATAAATAATCGGCAAATCCTGCAGCCAAATACCGTTCCTTTGCACCGGAAATCGCATTGGCGGTCAGTACAATTACCGGAGTAGTCTGACACAGGTTATCCGGCATACCATTCATTTTTTCTAAAGTCTGTATACCATCCATGGACGGCATTAAATGATCCATAAAAATAATATCAAAATGCTGCTGCTTTACCAGAGAAATACATTGTTCTCCACTTGTGGCAGAAGTGACGGCCACTTTAGTCTTCTTTAGCAAACCGGATACGACTGCAATGTTTACCGCATTATCATCCACCACCAGCACAGAGGCATTTGGGGCAGTATAATCAGGAAGATATGGCTGGGAAGATTTTTCATGATTTTTAAGGCGTTGCTCTAAATCGCCCATTGGTGTGGCATCTACAATCGTCTGAGGAATAATGGCAGTAAAGATACTTCCTTCTCCATACTGGCTTTCTATCTGAATTTCCCCATTCATAGCGGTGATTAATTGCTTGGAAATTGCCATACCAAGACCGGTTCCCTCAATGTGGCGATTTTGTTCCTTGTCTAAACGCTCAAAGGAAGTAAAGAGCTTAGGAATATCTTCCTGTCGGATACCAATGCCGGTATCTCTTACTTTTACCACCAGTGATACCGAATTATCCTCATTTCGTTCCACATTAGCAGTTAACGTTACGGTTCCTTCATGGGTATACTTTATACCATTGGAGAGAAAATTAGTAATAATTTGTTTGATTCGAATTTCATCTCCAAAAAGTCTGGAAGGAATTTCCGGAGAAATTTGTACTTGAAAATTCAAATTTTTTTTCTCAGCACGTAACTTTGTAAGGGTAATCAAGTCATAAAATAAGGATGCGGTATCGTATTCTACCGGAATAATTTCTGTTTTTCCGGATTCTATTTTTGAAAAATCTAAAATATCATTCACAATAGCTAACAGTGAAGTTCCAGCAGTCTGTATTTGGGAGGCATAATTGGTAATTTCCGTATCCGTACTTTCTCTTAAAATCATTTCATCCATTCCTAAAATGGCATTGATTGGTGTGCGGATTTCGTGGGACATATGAGCGAGAAAGTCCGCTTTTGCCTGATTGGCAGCATCCGCTCTTTTCCTCTGTAAATTCAACTCATCAATCAGAGCCATATCAGGATTTTCCAGTGAGAAATATATAAAAATGACCGATAAAGCCCCTCCGGTACTTACTAACAAAATGGAAGGCTGTAAAAACTGTATCATGGCAGTAAGTCCCTGAATGGCAGTGAAAATATACAGGGACAGGCGTTTCTGCTTTGTAATATTTTTTCCATTTACTAAAGTATAAAGGAGAACAAAAATAATACCTGCACCGGCATAGCCATATACAAAAGCAGTTCCCATTCCATAAGAATAAACAAGTCTTCCCTCACGCCAAAAGTTAAGTTCGGTAAATGCAATGACACCACAAACCAGAACTCCGGAAATGATAGAGAGGTATTTTGCAATACGGTTGAAGGAGATTCCTTTTTCATCTGCTTTTTCCACGGCATTGACAGCGAGAGCATAATTTACCACAATACAAATCCAACCAATCATGGAGCATAAATATCCCTTGGAAACAATCATATTAAAAAGGGGAAATTTCTCCATATTAATAATGGTAACTATACTTCCGGCATCCAGGCACAATACAATGGCACTGAGAATCAAAAGAATCCCATAAATCTGGTTTTGAGCATTTTTCATTTTTTTCTTGGAAAAAAATTGATATATAAAAATCAGAATGACGCACAGACTGAGCAACTGAAATTCAATGTTATAATTCATAAAATATTCCCCCCATTTCTTCTATATTTTATATGTTTATTATACATTAGAATGGCTCGTTCGACAATGAGTGAAAGTAAACTTAATATTTTTGTAACGTGGATGTAAAAAAGAGGAATTTTTAAAGTGAACTTATGATATTTGCAGAGAAAATTAAAAAATGGAATAAGGAAGCATTGCATACATGAGGATGAATTTGCTATACTGAGAGAAAAGTCAGATTTATTGTAAGCAGAGCTTAAGACAAGGAAGGAATATTATGGAAAAACAAAAAACATTCAAAGAACTATATTTAAATAATGAAATTGAATTTGAAGCAATTGATGATTACGTGTATGACTGGGGTATGAGCGATGCAACTTGTACCTTGCGAGAATATCTTGGATTAAATGAGGAAGAAGAAGATGTTTGGATTAGCATTGGGGAAGACGCTTTGCGAGAACTTTTGGATGCCCAGCACTAGACATTTTTAAAAGAAAAGTGTATACTACATACATTAAAAGCACAAAATAATATTAAATATATTTTAGGAGGAAATAGAAATGGCAGAAATTACAAAGGAAACAACAATCGGTGAATTATTAAGAGTTGCTCCACAGGCAGCACCAGTACTTATGGAAATTGGAATGCACTGTTTAGGATGCCCATCTGCACAGGGCGAAAGCTTAGAAGAAGCAGCTATGGTACATGGTATCGATGCAGTAGATTTAGTAGCTAAGATTAACGAAGTGGTAAACGCTTAATTTTAATCGGATATACAAGTTTACAGAGAATTTCTACAAAGGATACCCTGATTTCATAAATCAGGGTGTTTTCGCGTGTAAAACTGGGAGGGAAACGCAATGGAAAGTTTAAAAGCAGTGATTTTGGCAGCGGGAAAAGGAACAAGAATGGAATCCGATTTGCCAAAAGTAATACATACGATTGATGAAAAACCGATGGTAGAATATGTGATTTCAGCCGTGAAAGAAGCCGGAATAGAGAATATCTGCCTGATTGTGGGATATAAGGCAGAACAGGTAAAAGAAGCAGTAACTTCTACGGTTGCTTATGCATATCAGGAAGAACAGCTTGGCACAGGCCACGCAGTAAAGTGTGCCGGTGATTTTATCGGTGAACAGGGCGATGTACTGGTACTTTGCGGCGATACTCCGCTGATTACCGGAAAAACCATCAAATCTGCCATGGATTTTCATAAAAAAAGTAACAATCAGATGACTGTAATTTCTGCTATGGTAGAAGATCCTACCGGATATGGAAGAATTATCCGTGACAGTGAAGGAAATTTCGTGAAAAACGTAGAGCATAAGGATGCTACGGAAGAAGAAAGAATGAGCAAGGAAGTAAATTCCGGTATGTATATTTTCCATGCCAGTGATTTACAGAATGCACTTGCAAAGATTAATAATAACAATGCCCAGGGAGAATATTACCTTCCAGATGCACTGGAAATCATCAAAAAGGAAGGCGGCAGAGTAGATGCGTACATATTGGAAGATGCGGACGAAATGGCAGGAGTTAATACAAAGGCTCAACTGCAAGCGGCAGCAGACATCATGGCAAAGAGAAAAGGGTGAAGCAATGTATATAATAGCAGGCTTGGGAAATCCAACCAAAGAATATGAGCATACAAGACACAATGTAGGGTTTGACACCATCGATGTGATTGCAGACCGATTTGGCATCGGTATGGGTGAAAAAAAACACAAAGCAATGATTGGAAAAGGTCACATCGAAGGAAATAAAGTGATTTTGGTAAAACCTCAGACATATATGAATTTAAGCGGAGAAAGTCTGAGCGAAATTGTAGATTATTATAAAATAGATGAAGAAAGCGAACTGATTGTAATTTACGATGATATCAGTCTGGCACCGGGGAAACTGCGTATCCGTAAAAAAGGAAGTGCCGGAGGTCATAACGGTATCAAAAATATTATCGCCCAGTTAGGCACACAGAACTTCTACCGCATTAAAGTAGGTGTAGGCGAAAAGCCAAAGGGCTGGGACTTGGCTGACTACGTGTTAGGTCATTTTAAAGGAGAAGAAAAAAAGCTTATGGAAGAAGCCTTCTCAAATGCAGCAGACGCAGTGGTAACTATCCTCAACGAAGATATTGACGCTGCAATGAACAAGTATAATTAATCACAAATTAGTGAGGTCAGAATATGAATGTATTTGAAAGCCCCCTAAGTGGGTTAGAGGAATATAATGAAATAAAGAAAAAGCTTTCAAAGAACAAAGGAATCTTACAGCTTTCCGGCTGTGTGGAATCCCAGAGAGTTCACATGATGCATGCCCTTGGCGATGGTTTTCGAAAGAAAATCATCGTTACTTTTAATGAGCAAAAAGCAGAGGAAATGTATGAGGACATGAAACTCTTTGGTGAGCCGGTGGTGATATATCCGGCAAAAGATTTTATCTTTTTCAATGCGGATATTAAGAGTAATCTTTTAGTAAAGAAAAGAATGAGCGCTATCAAAACCTTATTGGAGGAAGAAAAGGTAACCTTTATCACCACTATTGACGGTTTGATGGACAGTTTGCTTCCGCTGGATGTGATTCGAAATAGTGTCATAGAAATTACAGAAGAAAGCACCATAGAAGTGGGAAAACTGACAAAACAGCTTTTTTCCATGGGATATGACAAAACAGGGCAAGTGGAAAGTGCCGGTCAGTTTGCGGTTCGTGGTGGTATTATAGATATTTTTCCGTTAACCGAGGAAAATCCTTATCGAATTGAGTTGTGGGACGAGGAAGTAGATTCCATTCGTAGTTTTGAGGCAGAGGGACAGCGTTCCATAGAAAATGTAAGCAGTGTCCGCATCTATCCTGCCAGTGAATTGATTATCACAGAAGAACGCAAAGAACAGGGCTTGAAAAAAATCAAGGCAGAAGCGAAAGAGTGCTATGAAGCACTGCGGGCACAGATGAAAACGGAAGAAGCCCACAGAATCACCAGACATATTGAGGAACTGGAAGACGAACTTTTGGTGTTGGGCTGTGCCAGTGCAGACAGCCATATCAAAAGTTTCTATGATAACACCGTATCGTTGTTATCTTATTTTCTGGAACTGAATGATGAAAATGCCAAAGAAACCATAGTTTTTCTGGATGAGCCCAATCGAATTTCAGAAAAGGGAAATGTGGTAGAAACAGAGTTTCGGGAAAGTATGCTTCACCGCATTGAAAAGGGTTATATGTTGCCATCTCAGGCGGAGATTATGTATGGATTCTCCGAAGTTATGGCAATGATTGAAAAATGCAATACAGTTGCAATTTCTACTCTAGAGCCTACACACACAGGATACAAGGTAAATGGAAAGTATAATCTGACGGTGAGAAATATCAGTTCCTATAATAATAGCTTTGAATTGCTGGTAAAGGAACTGAAAAATTACCGGAAAAATGGTTATAAAGTATTGTTGTTATCCGCCTCTAAGCTGCGAGGACAGCGTCTGGCAGGAGATTTGATGAATGAAGAAATTCCTGCATTCTACAGCGAAGATTTGGAACATGATTTGCAGCCGGGCGAAGTGATGGTGAGTCACGGAAACGTACACCGAGGCTACGAATATTCCTTTATCAAATTTGTGGTGATTTCTGAAAGCGATATTTTCGGAACAGAGAAGAAGAGAAAGAAAAAGAGAAAACGTTACGAGGGCCAGAAAATCAGCAGTTTTACGGATTTGCAGATTGGCGATTACGTGGTTCATGAAAACCACGGACTTGGAATCTATAAAGGGATTGAAAAAATCACCGTAGACAAAGTTGCCAAGGATTATATGAAAATAGAATATGCTTCCGGCGGTAATCTCTACATTTTGGCAACTCAGTTGGACGTGATACAAAAGTATGCCAACTCCGATGCCAAAGCACCGAAATTAAATAAGTTAGGAAGTAAGGAATGGCAGAAGACCAAATCAAAAGTAAAAGGCGCAGTCGATGTGATTGCCAAAGATTTGGTGGAACTGTATGCGGCAAGACAGGAAAAGAACGGTTACGTATACGGAGAAGATACAGTCTGGCAGAGAGAGTTTGAAGAAATGTTTCCATACGAAGAAACAGAAGACCAGCTTCTTGCCATTGAAGCTACCAAAAAGGACATGGAAAGCAGTAAAATTATGGACCGTCTTGTGTGCGGTGACGTGGGTTATGGAAAGACGGAAATTGCTATCCGTGCGGCTTTTAAAGCGGTTCAGGAGGGAAAGCAGGTGGTGTATCTGGTGCCTACCACTATTTTGGCACAGCAGCATTACAATACCTTTGTACAGCGTATGAAGGACTTTCCGGTCAATGTGGAATTAATGTCCAGATTCCGCACCCCTGCCCAGCAGAAGAAGACCATAGAAGGGCTGGGAAAAGGGCTGGTAGATATTGTGGTTGGTACTCACAGGGTACTATCCAAAGATATTAAGTACAAAGATTTGGGACTTTTGATTATTGATGAGGAACAGCGTTTTGGTGTGGCTCATAAAGAAAAAATCAAAAAGCTGAAAGAAAATATTGACGTTCTAACGCTGACCGCCACACCGATTCCAAGAACACTTCACATGAGTTTAATTGGTATTCGTGATATGAGTGTGTTGGAAGAACCGCCAATGGACCGTCTTCCGATACAGACCTTTGTTATGGAATTTAATGAAGAAATGGTGCGAGAGGCAATCAACAGAGAACTGGCAAGGGATGGACAGGTGTTTTACGTATACAACCGGGTAAATAATATTGATGAAATTGCCAATATGGTGGCGGCACTGGTGCCGGATGCCAACGTGGCTTTTGCTCATGGAAGAATGAAAGAGCATGAGCTGGAAAATATTATGTACGATTTTATGAACGGCGATATTGACGTATTGGTGTCCACTACCATTATTGAAACTGGGTTAGACATATCTAATGTAAATACCATCATTATTCAGGATTCTGACAATATGGGCTTATCCCAGCTATACCAGTTGCGAGGCCGAGTAGGACGTTCCAACCGTACTTCCTATGCATTTTTGATGTATCAGAAAAACAAAATGCTAAAGGAAACTGCAGAAAAGCGTCTACAGGCAATTCGAGAGTACACGGAGCTTGGCAGCGGCTTTAAAATAGCCATGCGAGATTTGGAAATTCGTGGTGCAGGAAATCTGTTGGGAGAACGACAGAGTGGGCATATGGAGGCGGTAGGATACGATTTATACTGCAAAATGTTAAACAGTGCGGTAAAGAAATATAAAGGCATCGAAGAAGAGGAAGATTTTGAAACCTCTATTGATATCAGTATCAATGCATTTATTCCACCGGATTATATTCCAAATGAATTCCAGAAGCTGGATATTTATAAGCGAATTGCCGCCATAGAAAATGAAAACGAAAGCGATGATATGTTAGAAGAACTGATTGACCGTTTCGGCGAGCCGCCACGTTCTGTTATGAACTTATTAGCCATTGCCAATGTGAAAAATATGGCACATGAGGTATATGTGACAGAAGTCAGTGACAAAGGAGCCGGCATTAAATTTGTAATGTATGAAAAGGCGAAAGTGAATCTGGCGAAGATTCCTGAGTTAATAGAGCAATATAAAGGGCAACTGTCCTTTAAACCGGATGCGGTACCATATTTTCTATATCAGGAAAAGGGAAATAAGTTAAAAAGCAACGGAAACGTACTGGAAAATGTGAAAATAGTGTTAAATGATTTAAAAATGTTGCTTGACGAATAAAAAAGTAATATAATTATTGTTGGTTTGCGTTTGAAACGCAATAAGTTAAGTGAATTAATTTATGGGGGAGAAGAATGAAGAGGATTTACAGAAAAATACTTCTTATCTTCCCTGTTATGATTGCCGTAATCTGCATGGGAGGCTGTGCAGAACAAAAACTGGGCTCCGATAAAGTGATAGCCAGATTTGGACAGGAAGATATTTATCTGAGCCAACTGGAGTTTTATCTGATTATTAATCAAGTGGATTATGAAAACACATATGCAGAGCAGTATCCCGGAGAAGACATTTGGGAAATGGATATTCTGGGTACGGGGAATACTCTGGAAGATGATGTGAAACAAAGCATTATGCAGGAAGTAAAGGGAATGTATATTCTTTTGAAAAAAGCAGATGAACTTGGTATTACTCTGGAAGATGCGGATGAGGAAGAATTACTCGTATTAGAAGAAATTTTTAAGGACAGATACAGTGAGGAAATCTTAGAAAAACTTCACAGCGAAGATGGGGTTTTACAGGAGAAGCTAAGGGAGTCTATGTTGGCGGCAAAGGTGAAGGAAGTCATATGTAAGGAAAATGGCTGGACAGCCGATGATAGGGAAGAAAAATTTGCGGCTCTTTATAAAGAATGGGCAGAGGAAGAAAATTTCACCGTAAGAGAAGTAGACTGGTCAGAAGTACATTTTGAACAGGGAAAATATAAAAATTACAGTAAATGAGTAAGAGAAAGAGGGAAAATATGAAAAAATCAATCAGAGCATTAGGAATTACCACAGGAATTATCGCAGCATTAGCATTGGGTGGCTGCGGTACAGCAGATACTGACCCGGTAGCAACTGTATATGGAACAGAGGTTACAGTTGGAGAAGCAGGTCTTTACGCTATTTACCAGCAGGCACAGTACGAACAGTTTTACAGTGCATACCTTGGAACAACCGTTGATTGGACTCAGGAATACGATGGAAAAACCATGGAAGATGAAACAAAAGACAGCATTATGGAACAGTTCAAGAAAATGCAGATTGTAGCTGCACATGCAGATGACTACAATGTTACTGTTTCTGAGGAAGAAGACGCAAAAATCAAAGAAGCAGCGAAGAAGTTAGTGGAAGCTAACGATGAAAAAGCATTAAAGGCATTGCATATTTCTGAAGAAAGTGCAACAGCATTATTTAAATCTTACTACTTATATAATAAGACATCGGAAGCTATGGTGGCAGACGTAGATACCAATGTAAGCGATGAAGAAGCAGCACAGAAGAAAATGTCTTATGTAGAATTTTCACTGGAAGGTACTACCGATGAAGAAGGTAACACAGTGGAATTAACAGACGAAGAAAAAGCAGAAATTAAGACAAAAGCAGAAGCAGTGGCAAGTGCCGGTGCAGCAGGAATGGAAACATCCGTAGAAAATACAGATTATACTGTTAGCGAAGCAACATTTGATGAGGAATCCGATACTTTAGATACTGCAGTTTATGAAGCTGCAAATAAATTAAAAGCCGGAGAAATGTCTTCTGTAATCGAAACAGAAACAGCATATTATGTAGTACGTTTAGACAGTGAATTTGATAAAGAAGCAACTGAAAGCAAAAAAGAAGAAATCGTAAACGAACGTAAGACAGAAGCTTTTGATACAATTTATGAAGGTTGG
This sequence comes from uncultured Lachnospiraceae bacterium, assembly GCA_964450185.1. GTDB lineage: Bacteria > Bacillota > Clostridia > Lachnospirales > Lachnospiraceae > RUG11237. Next base: position 14,053 of record CAYVCL010000072.1, read on the forward strand.
GAAGCAGAAGAAGGTGCATTTGTATTAAATGAAAGCGCATGGGCGTCCATTCGATTTAAAGATAAAATTACTTTAAAGACAGCGGAAGAAGAAGCAACGGAAGAAGTGACAGCGGAAGTTCCGGCAGAAGAAACAACTGAAGAATAAGACATAAAAATGGGGCTGCTGTGGATATGATATGATACCTCCTAAGTAGACAAGGTAAATAACCAAAATCTACTTAGGAG
>CAYVCL010000073.1:0-14129 GCA_964450185.1 uncultured Lachnospiraceae bacterium
GACATTTCGTTTTTTGCAAAAAGCACTTAAATGTTATCTAAATGACATTGTACGCTCATAAGCGGTACAACTTCTTCCTGTGAGGACCGAGGCAACGGTCAGACAAACTAACTGTCAACTACGACTAAGACGCTCCCGAGAGCGGTCGCGCCAAGTCTTCGTAGACAGTGGATTTCGTCTTCCCTAAAAACGCCTCATGAATCGTCCTCACAGGAAGAAGTTGCACCCCTTATGAGCTGTTCTTGGAAACCACTAACGAAATATATCTTAAACTTCAAACGAATTGTCAGTGAACAATAAGAAGTACAGCAAATTCAAGTGACAAAGTGCAAATGAGTCACGTCCCATCTCCCATGAATTTGCTCCAGAACAATTCGTTTTTTTGGCGTTGCCAAGCACAGCCCATGATAGGGACAGAAGCTTGCCTTCGCAGGCAATCAGGAAACGTATTTAGCGGAGTTGAAATCCACTTCTTAGCAAGCACTTAGTGAGGAGCCCCTCCAGCGACGAACTTAGTGCGGCTTAGAAGTTAGTTCAACTCCGCGTTGTTTCCGCCTGCGAAGGCAAGCTTCTGTCCCTCTCATGGGCGTACTGTCCACGCCAATCTCCCCGAACTGTTCCCCCCCGCAAAGAAACCCTTTCATCTCCCCCCAATATGTGATATAATACCCCACGTAGGCATTAAGTGATGCAAAAGGAGTTTATCATGAAAAGAAATGTAAAGTTTAAAGGGCAGCTTAAGCTTTATATGCAGTGGCCGATGTTCCTTATCCTGTTGCTTTTAGCCATGAATGTGGCGATGTATGCCTTGGATATAAAAGCGGGGATTTTGATGAGCATTTTTGTCTGTATATATACAGCGATTGTTGCGGTGCTTTACTACTATAATAAGCAGATTCTTGTCAATGAGTTGATTAATTTTGCTACCGGATACGGGCAGATTCAGAAGAAACTGCTGCAGGAGCTGGAGATTCCTTACACTTTGCTGGACGAAAATGGCAGAGTAGTGTGGATGAACACTGCTTTTAAAGATGTAGTAGGAAAAACAAAGGACTATAAAAAATCCATTACCAATCTGTTTCCAACACTTACAAAGGACAGATTTCCCATAACAGAAGAAGCGACCTGTGTTCACATTACAATGGATAATGCAGACTATCGTGTAGAAATGCGCAGAATAATGATGGAATACATTACAGAAGCGGTAGATATTCTGAATACGGGAGAATTTGAAGGATATTTTATTGCCGTTTATTTATTCGATGAAACCGAATTAAATCGTTATATCAAAGCAAATAAAGAACAGCAGCTAGTGGCGGGATTGATTTCCATTGACAACTACGATGAAGTAGTGGAAGGTGTGGAAGATGTCCGCAGTTCCCTTTTGGTTGCGTTGATTGATCGTAAAATTAACAAATATATATCCGGCATTGACGGTATTGTGAAAAAGCTGGAAAAAGACAAATACTTTGTGGTAATGAAGCAGATGTGCTTGGAGCAGCTGGAAGCAAAGAAATTTGAACTGTTGGACGATGTAAAAAACGTAAATATCGGTAACGAAATACCAATCACATTGAGCATTGGTTTCGGAGCAGGTGGAAGTACTTATGCTCAGAATTACGAATATGCCAGAAATGCCATTGACTTAGCCCTTGGCCGTGGTGGTGACCAGGCGATTGTAAAGAGAAAAGACAATATAGTTTATTATGGCGGTAAGTCAAAACAGGTAGAAAAGAATACCAGAGTAAAAGCCAGAGTAAAAGCTCAGGCATTGCGAGAATTGATAGAAAATAAAGATAAAGTCCTTGTTATGGGACATAAAATCGGCGATGTGGATTCTTTTGGCGCAGCCATTGGTATTTACCGTGCGGCAAAAACATTGAATAAGCCGACTCATGTGGTAATTAATGAAATCACCACATCCGTAAGAAAAATGATTGATGGATTTATTGATAATCCTGATTACGAAGAAGACATGTTTGTAAACAGCAGTCAGGCAAAGGAAATTATTGATGAGAATACTTTGCTTGTGGTGGTGGATGTAAACAGACCAAGCTACACCGAATGTCCGGAACTTCTCCAGATGTGTAAAACTATTGTAGTATTGGACCATCACAGACAGACCACAGAAATTATTGAAAATGCAGTGCTTTCCTATGTAGAGCCATATGCGTCTTCCGCATGTGAAATGGTTGCAGAAATTTTGCAGTACATCGATGATAATGTAAAAATAAGAACGATGGAAGCAGACTGTCTGTACTCCGGAATCATTATTGACACCGACAGCTTTGTAAATAAAACCGGTGTAAGAACTTTTGAAGCAGCAGCATTTTTAAGAAGAAATGGTGCGGATGTTACCAGAGTGAGAAAATTATTCCGTGATGACATGGCAGAGTGCAGAACCAGAGCTGAGATAGTAAGCAACGCCGAGATTTATTTAGGTGCTTATGCAATCAGTGTACTGTCAAAATCAGAACTGGACAGCCCTACCATTGTAGGAGCTAAGGCAGCCAATGAGCTGTTAAACATCGTAGGTGTGAAAGCCTCCTTTGTGTTAACTGAATTAAATGAAAAAATATATATCAGTGCCCGTTCCATCGATGAAGTAAATGTACAGATTATTATGGAAAAACTGGGCGGTGGCGGTCACCAGACTGTGGCGGGGGCCCAGTTAGACTGTGATTTGAAAGATGCAGTAAAATTGCTCCGCAGAACGCTGGCAGATATGATTGGAGAAGGAGAAATATAATGAAAGTTATTTTGTTAGAGGATGTAAAAAGCCTTGGAAAAAAAGGTGATATTGTAAATGTAAATGAAGGATACGCAAGAAACTTTATCCTTCCAAAGAAGCTTGGTGTGGAAGCAGACGCCAAGAACATGAACGATTTAAAATTAAAGAAAGCAAATGATGAAAAAATAGCAAAAGAAATATATGAAGAAGCTTTGGCATTAAAAGAAAAAGTAGAAGCAGGCGAAGTGAAGCTTACCATCAAAGCCGGGGAAGGTGGAAAGACTTTTGGTTCTGTTTCATCCAAAGAAATTGCTGCAGCAGCCGCAAAACAGCTTGGTCTGGAACTGGACAAGAAAAAAATCAATCTTTCAGAACCAATTAAAACCCTTGGGACTCACAACGTAACTGTGAAGCTTCATCCAAAGGTAAGTGCAGAACTGAAAGTAAAAGTAGGCGAAGCATAAAAAATAGGAACGCGACAGCGTTCCTATTTCTTCTTAGAAACAATAGGAGGAAACGGCATGGAAGAAAATATAATAAAACGTGTACAGCCCCATAGCATAGAAGCAGAGCAGTCGGTAATCGGAGCCATGCTTATGGATAAAGAAGCCATTGTAGTAGCTTCTGAAATGCTTCATGGAGATGAATTTTATGCAAGACAGCATGGAGTATTATTTGATGCCATGGTGGAGTTGTATAATGAAGGAAAACCGGTAGATTTGATTACCCTGCAGAACCGTTTAAGGGAAAAAGATGTACCGCCGGAAATCAGTAGTTTGGAGTTTGTAAAAGACTTATTGAATGTGGTACCAACCTCAGCCAACGTAAAGCATTACGCAACCATTGTGGCAGAAAAGGCATTATTGCGTAAATTAATTCGAACCAACGAAGAAATAGCCAATGCCTGCTATGTGGGAAAAGATAAGGTGGAAACCATATTAGAAGATACAGAAAAACGCATTTTTGAATTGGTTCAGTCCAGAAATTCCGGAGATTACGTACCAATTCGTCAGGTAGTTATCAATGCCTTGGAAAAAATCGAAGCTTCCGCAAAAACCAAAGGAAATGTAACCGGTCTTTCCACCGGCTTCCTTGATTTGGACTATAAGACAGCAGGTATGCAGCCTTCCGACTTTATTTTGGTAGCTGCCCGTCCTTCTATGGGTAAAACAGCCTTTGTCTTAAATATAGCCGAGCATATGGCATTTAAGGACGATAAATGCGTAGCTATTTTCAGTTTGGAAATGTCAAAGGAACAGTTGGTAAACCGTCTGTTCTCTTTGGAATCTCGTGTAGATGCCCAACAGCTTAGAACAGGTGATTTGAAGGACAGCGATTGGGAAAAATTGATTGAAAGTGCCAACGTGATTGGAAAATCAAAACTGATTATTGACGACACCCCGTCCATTTCTATCTCTGAAATGCGTTCTAAGTGCCGTAAATTCAAATTAGAGCATGGCCTTGACATTGTTATCATTGACTACTTACAGTTGATGTCAGGAAGCGGTAGAAGCGATTCCAGACAGCAGGAAATTTCCGACATTTCCCGTTCCCTAAAAGCCATGGCGAGGGAATTAAACGTGCCGGTAATCGCACTGTCCCAGTTAAGCCGTGCGGTAGAGCAGCGTCCCGACCACAGACCAATGCTTTCTGACCTTCGAGAATCCGGAGCTATCGAGCAGGACGCGGACGTGGTAATGTTTATCTATCGTGATGATTATTATAATAAAGATTCCGAAAATAAAAACATTGCAGAAATTATCATAGCTAAGCAGAGAAACGGTCCTATCGGAACCGTGAATTTAGTATGGTTACCGATGTATACAAAATTTGCAAATATGGAGAAGAATTAAAGGAAACATCAGATACAAAATATGAAGAAAAAATGGTATATAATGATTGTTTTATTTATTGTTATAGGAATATTGGGGCTTAAGTGGAATGAAGGGCAACAAATTAAAAACTGTGGCAATGAAATAAAAAGCAATATCGAAAAAATTGGAAATGATGGCAAAGCAGAAATAGAATTAGCTTTACTAATACCTTTTGAATGGGATGAAGCATACATTTTCAAACCATATATAGATAAAAAAAGTATTAGAGAAATTATAAAATGCAGTCCGAAAGTGTATAGAAGTAGCGTTTCTGAGTCAGATTCCCAGATATACTTTATCAAGGGGAACAAAGTGGTGGCTAGTATCAATGGTAATTATGAAAATTTAGGATTTTATATTGATTATGATTTTGACAATTATTATTACAAGTTAGATGCTACTTCCGTGATAGAAATTGAAATGATAAATGGCTGTAAACGCATTCGTGTGAAACAGTAAGTTTACCTTTCACGTTCCAACAAAACTTCCATAATTATTACATTTTCTACTTACATGATTCACCTTACTTCGCAAATAGAATATGGTATATTTTATAGGATAAAACATATACATATTAATTTATTTACTATTTAATGCTTCGGAGGTCCGGAGTAAGAAAGGCGGATTGCGTATGCAGGAAATGAGATATATGATTTCGGATACAGCGAAGAAAGTAGAAGTGGAAGCACATGTACTAAGATACTGGGAAGAAGAATTGTGTCTGAACATTGCCAGAAATGAAATGGGACACAGATACTACACTGCGAAAGATATTCTTGTATTTCAAAACATTAAGAAGTTAAAAGAGCAGGGATTCCAGTTAAAAACCATTAAAATGGTCCTTCCGGAGCTTGAAAATGAAAATGTAGACAATATTATCAAACGCAGGGAAGAATTGAATATGGAGGCAGAAAACATGATGTACGGGTATCATAATCAGGAGATGGCAGGGACAGGCTGTGCTCATCCCGCACCTGTTTCCCATCAAGCCCCGGTAGCTTATCAAGCAACCACAGCGGTACAAAACGCTTCCAATATAAATATGGATGATAAAATGCAGCAGTTTCAAATGATTTTAGGAAATATTGTAGCTCAGGCTTTACATAATAATAACGAGGCATTAAGTCAGGAAATCGGAGAGAATGTAAGTGAACGTGTGTTGAAACAAATAAATTGCGTGGCAAAGGAGCAAGAGGAACGGGAAGAAGAACGCTATAAAAGATTAGACGAAATGCTACGAAATACTCAGCAGGGAAAGAAAGGGCAGGAAACAGTAGTTTCTCAAAAAGAAGAAAAAAAGAAGAAAGAGAAAAAAGGATTGTTTGCCAGAAAAAGAAAGGTGGTTGGAAGTGAGAGTCCTGCTTAATGGCAGTTACAGAGAACAACAAAATAAAGATAAGCACAAAAAAAGATGGTGGAACGAAAGTTTCACCATCTTTTAGCTAACCTGCAGATTATTCTTCAGAGATAGCACCTGTTGGGCATGTACCTGCACATGCTCCACAGCTGATGCATGTATCTGCATCAATTTCAAATTTTCCATTGCCTTCAGAGATAGCTCCTACTGGGCAAGCGCCTGCACAAGCACCACAAGCAACACATGAATCTGAAATAACAAATGCCATAGTTTTGTCCTCCTTAAAATATATGAAAATGTGTGTTCTAATTAAGCCTTTTAGGCTATTCTTATTTTAATATAAATAGCTGAAATATACAAGTGGAATATACAAGAAATCTATTAGGAATTTTCACTTCTGCGCTGTTTGATTCCCTTGAGAATGAATTGCTTTAATTCAACCGCCTTGTTTTTGTCCATTGCAGGGGTATCCTTTAACGGATACTCTTTTCCCAGCTTTTCATATTTTGGTTTTCCCATAGTGTGGTATGGAAGCACGTCTAAAGCCTTTAAATTGGAAAGTCCGCCAATAAAATAGCCAAGTTTAAATAAATCATCTTCTTTATCTGTAATGCTAGGTACCACTACATGGCGAATCCATAAAGGAACATTCTTTGTAGCTGTATATTCAGCGAATTTTAGAATCTGGTCGTTTTGCTGGGAAGTAAGTGTTTTATGCTGTTCCGGATCAATGTGTTTGATGTCTAACATAATTAAATCGGTCACTTCCATAAGCTTGTCCAGCTTGGCAATAAAGTCCTTATTATTTTCGTTATAGGCAATACCTGAGGTATCCAGACAAGTATGAATATTCTTTTCCTTTGCCTTCTGGAATAGTTCTGTGACAAAATCTACCTGCATCAAAGGTTCACCGCCGGTAACGGTAAGCCCGCCGCCGTTGGCATAGAACATTTCATTTCTTTTGTAGGCTGCAATAATTTCATCGGTATCCATCTGGTTGCCTGTATTCATTTCCCAGGTGTCCGGATTGTGGCAGTAGAGGCAGCGCATAGGGCAGCCCTGAACAAATACTACAAAACGTACGCCAGGTCCGTCTACGGTACCAAAACTTTCTGTAGAATGAACATATCCTTTCATAAGAAACTCCTTTTCTGAATTATGTGAATCGTTGCAAAAAGGACCCCATCTCTGAGGCCCTTTTCTTTAAAGTAATATAAATTGCCGATAGCAATTAGATGCTTTCGTGGAATGTACGTGAGATAACGTCAGCCTGCTGTTCTGGAGTTAACTTAACGAAGTTTACAGCGTATCCAGATACACGGATTGTTAACTGTGGGTAGTTTTCAGGATGAGCCTGAGCATCTAATAACATATCTCTGTTTAATACGTTAACATTTAAATGATGTCCACCCTTTGTTGCATATCCATCTAATAATGATACTAAGTTATCTACCTGTGCCTGATTTTCAGCCATTGCAATATCCTCCTTCAGATATAGATTTATTTTTCAAGTTCTTCGTCAATTCCTTCGTGCAGGGTAGGAACCTGGCAAGCCAGATTCCCTTTTGCACAATCGATACAACCTAAAGTTTCAACACTTTTTTCAGTTGAATCGCCATTGACTTCTACGTTTAAGTGTCCAACACCTTTTTCGATTGAGCCGTCTAACATTGCAACAATGTCATCGATTCTTTTATCATCCATTTAAATCACACCTTAAATTATTTATTTAAGTCGATTTCGATATCACCAGCGAATACCTGATCTTCTTTACCAAGTGCTCCAGGAATGATTGTAAATGTATTTGAAATACCATCCTGTGCATCCATGAATGGAAGTTTAGCAACTGAAGATAAGGAAGCTACAGCACCGTGAGTATCACGTCCGTGAAGTGGGTTAGCACCTGGAGCGAATGGCTGTCCTTTCTTTCTTCCGTCTGGTGTGTTACCTGTTGCTTTACCATAAGTAACGTTTGAAGTAATTGTTAATACAGAACATGTTGGGAAACTATCTCTGTATGTGTACTGCTGTCTTAAGAATCCCATGAATGTAGAAAGTACCATCTGAGCGATTTCATCTACACGGTCATCATCGTTACCATATTTAGGGAAATCTCCTTCTACATTGTAATCAACAACGATACCATCTTCATCTCTAACAGCTGTAACTTTAGCATATTTAATTGCTGATAATGAGTCAGCTACTACAGAAAGACCAGCGATACCTGTTGCAAAGTAACGACGTACATGTGCATCATGTAAAGACATCTGTAATCTTTCATAGCAGTATTTGTCATGCATGTAATGAATGATATTTAATGACTGAGCATAAACACCTGTTAACCATTTCATCATGTCTTTGTACTTAGCCCAAACATCATCAAAGTCTAATACATCGCCTTCAACTGGACGATATTTTGGTCCAACCTGTTTCTTAGATACTTCATCAATACCACCGTTGATAGAGTATAATAAACATTTAGCAAGGTTTGCTCTAGCTCCGAAGAACTGCATTTCTTTACCAACACGCATTGAAGATACACAGCAAGCGATTGCGTAGTCATCACCATGAGTTACTCTCATTAAGTCATCGTTTTCGTACTGAATTGATGAAGAGATGATTGACATCTTAGCACAGTATTTCTTCCAAGCAAGTGGTAATCTTGTTGACCAAAGAACTGTTAAGTTTGGTTCTGGAGCTGCACCTAGGTTTTCTAATGTGTGTAAGTAACGGAATGACATCTTTGTTACTAATGGACGTCCGTCAACACCTACACCACCAAGTGATTCTGTTACCCATACTGGATCACCAGCGAAAATGCTGTTGTATTCTGGTGTACGAGCGAATTTTACGCAACGTAACTTCATAATGAAGTGGTCTACGAATTCCTGAATCTGTTCTTCTGTGAATGTTCCGTTCTTTAAATCTCTCTGAGCATATACATCTAAGAATGTAGAAGTACGTCCAAGGGACATAGCTGCACCGTTCTGTTCCTTAACTGCTGCTAAGTAACCAAAGTATACAGCCTGAATAGCTTCCTGTACGTTAGAAGCTGGCTTAGAAATATCGCATCCGTAGATTTCAGCTAATTTAGCAAGTTCTTTTAATGCTTTGATCTGTTCAGAATATTCTTCACGGTCACGCATTACTTCTGGAGTCATGATTTCTGGAGTTCCAGCTTTCTGAGCTTCTTTATCTTCGATAAGACGATCGATACCGTATAAAGCTACACGACGGTAGTCACCGATGATACGTCCACGTCCGTAAGCATCTGGAAGACCTGTGATTACATGGCTTGAACGGCAAGCTCTCATTTCAGGTGTGTAAGCATCGAATACACCAGCGTTGTGTGTTTTTCTGTGTGTTGTGAAGAATTCAACAACTTCTGGATCAACTTCGTATCCGTTATCTTCACAAGCTTTCATTGCCATACGGATACCACCGTAAGGCTGCATAGAACGTTTGAAAGGCTTATCTGTCTGGAAACCAACGATAGTTTCTTTGTTCTTGTCTAAGTATCCAGCACCGTGGGATGTAATTGTAGATACAACCTTTGTATCCATATCAAGAACGCCGCCTGCTTCACGTTCTTTCTTAGTTAAATCCATTACCATATCCCATAAGTCTTTTGTGTTCTGTGTAGGTCCTGCTAAGAAAGATTCATCTCCTTCATAAACATCATAGTTTTTCTGGATGAAATCTCTTACGTTAACTTCTTTTTCCCAAGCTCCACCTACAAAATCTTTCCATTCTGGTCTCATTTTTGTACATGCCTCCTATGTTATAATTGAAATATTGTTAAGTACCGCCCATAAGGGTAGTACCTTGCTTCTATGCTTCCATTATAAGATAATCGTTTCCAACCGTCAAGACAAGTAATGTACTTTTTTGTATACAAAATACAACTTAATACAATTTGAAAAATTAAGACACAAAATAGATAAAATTCCTATTCTAAATTTGTAAAATAGTTTACAATTTCATAAGAAAGAAGGAAGTACATAGGTCCTAAAATCACCCCGGAAATTCCAAACATCTGGATTCCGGCATAGATGGCAATGAGTATTATAATAGAAGGAATTCCAAACTTGGAACCGATAAGCCGCGGCTCTAAAAATTCTCTGCTCAGGGCAGTGGCCAGATACAAAGTCAGGTACACGGCAGAGTAGTAAAAATCTGCCTGAACCAGATGAAAAATACCGCAGGGAATAAACACACATCCTGTTCCTAAAAAAGGCAGGGCATCCAAAAGTCCCACAAGAATACCAAGGAGCAGGGCATAGGGATTTTTCAAAAGAAACAGTCCAAGCACAGAGAGAACGCAGATTACCGATAGGATAATCAACTGGGCTTTCAGGTAAGTTCCGATAAACTGTCTGGTATCCCGATAAATTTTTAAGAAAAAATCATAAAAGGAACAGGATTTCATCACTTTCTTTATAGCCTCAAAATCTTTTAGCCACAGAATAAAGGATACAAAGATGAGGAAGCAAACGGTAATTAAGGTGATGATAAATTTTACATAGGAAAAAGAGTGGGAAAAAAGTTCTGAGCTAAAATTATTCTGCATATTGCCCAGAAAGTTATCAAATCCAGTTATTACTGAAGTTTCCACCAGCGATGCCTGAAATCCGGTAAGCTTTTCGATGGAATGGCAGGCGGAAGAAAGACAACAATGAATGGTGTCTTCGTAATAGGCAAGATTGCCGGCAAGGGAACGTATCTCCTGAAACAGTGCTTTGCCAAGAAAGAATAAGGCAGTACCACTTAACAGGAAAAAGAAAATAATAAAAATAATTCCCAGTATGGTAGGTGAAATACGCAGGCGTTTTGTATGTTTTTGAAACCACGGGTATAAAAACAGGGCAAGCACCCCGCTAATAAGAAATGGGAAAATCAGTGGAACAACAAATTTGAATAGAAAAAACACAATAAGAAGTGATGCAAAAGCAATCAGTGGTTTATAAAATTTTTTTACCTGCATAACTACCTCCCGATGAAAAATGGTAAAGATAGTATTTGCAGGTAAATTTATTTTATTCAGAAAGAAACCGGGAAAATGCCGGATTCTTAGGCTTGGCAGTAAACTCCATGGGAGCCTTGGTTACCGGATGGAGAAAGGCAAGCCGGTGAGAACAAAGGCATAGACTGGAGTTTGCAAGTCCGCCGTATTTTGTATCGCCTAGGAGAGGGGCGTTCTGGTTTGCCATCTGTACACGAATCTGATGATGGCGTCCGGTTTTTAAATTAATTTTGATTAAGGCTTGGGAATCCAGTACCTGCAATGTACGGTAGTGGAGTTTTGCCTTTTTTGCATCTGCCTTTTTGGAAGCATCCACAACATAGGAACGATTTTGTCTGCCATCCCGGATTAGATAATCAGTTACCGTCTGCTCTGCAACAGCAGGAGCCGGTGAAGTAATGGCAAGATATTCCTTTTGCAGGGTATGGCGGGTGAGCTGGGCTGTTAAATTGGCAGCAGCTTCCGGAGTCCTTGCAAATAGAATTAATCCTTCCACCGGCTGGTCTAAGCGGTTAATCACAGCCAGATAGGAGGAAGACACATAAGTTTTTAGCATGTTTTCCAAATCCTTCTGAGCTACCTGCTTGGTCTGAACTGCAAGACCTGCCGGTTTGTGGCATACAAGAATGGCAGAATCTTCATATACGATAAACTCTTTGGGAGATGACACTTTTCTTTGTAATGGTTTCAAGGTTAAACTCCTTTAAATTCTGGTGGTCCATTTGGTACAGTCCCACACGTCTGTGGCAAGACCTTCGTAAAACTCCGGTTCATGACATACCATTAAGATACTTCCCTTATATTCCTTAAGGGCACGCTTTAATTCTGTTTTCGCATCTGCATCAAGATGGTTGGTAGGTTCGTCCAGTACTAAAATATTTGTTTCGCGGTTAATTAATTTACACAGACGCACTTTTGCCTGTTCTCCACCGCTTAAAACTTTTACCTTACTTTCAATATGTTTGGTGGTAAGCCCGCATTTTGCTAAAGCGGAACGAACTTCGTACTGAGAATAGGAAGGAAATTCCTCCCAAATTTCTTCTAAACAACTGGTTTCGATGCCTTTTGGAGTTTCCTGTTCGAAGTAACCAATGCTTAAATAATCTCCAAGGACTACCTTACCGGAAAGAGGTTTGATTAATCCTAAAATACTTTTTAATAAGGTTGATTTACCGATTCCGTTGGCACCGGTAAGTACCAGCTTTTCTCCACGTTCCATTCGCAAATTCAAAGGAGAGGATAAAGCTTCCTCATATCCGATGACAAGGTCGGTAGTTTCAAATATGTAACGTCCCGGAGTACGTGCAGTTTTAAAGTTAAATTCTGGCTTTGGTTTTTCCTGTGCCAGTTCAATAATATCCATTTTGTCCAGTTTTTTCTGACGGGACATGGCCATATTTCTGGTGGAAACTCTTGCTTTGTTTCGTGCAACGAAATCTTTCAAATCAGCGATTTCCTGCTGCTGACGGTTGTAAGCTGCTTCCAACTGAGCTTTTTTCATGGCGTAAACTTCCTGGAATTTATCGTAATCGCCCACATATCTTGTGAGCTGCTGGTTATCCATATGATAAATTAAATTAATTACGCTGTTCAAAAATGGAATATCATGAGAAATCAGGATAAATGCATTTTCGTAATCATTCAAGTAACGTTTTAGCCATTCAATATGTTCTACATCAAGGTAGTTGGTAGGCTCGTCTAACAACAAAATGTCAGGCTTTTGTAACAGTAATTTACCTAACAATACCTTAGTACGCTGTCCGCCACTTAAATCGGTAACATCTTTGTCCAGTCCTAAATCCAGTAAACCTAAAGCTCTGGCTACTTCTTCTACTTTAGCATCAATTACGTAGAAATCACGTAAAGTTAAAGTTGTCTGGATGGTACCTAGTTCTTCCATATAATTTTCCAGTTCTGTTTCGGAAGCATCCCCCATCTTATCGCAGATGTCATTCATTTTCTGTTCCAGTTCAAACAAATCGGAAAAAGCTGCTCTTAATACATCACCGATTGTCATACCTTTTTCCAGTACGGTATGCTGGTCCAAATAGCCAATTTGAATGTTTTTAGCCCATTCAATTTTACCTTCATCCGGAGTTAAGGTTCCGGTGATGATATTCATAAAGGTAGATTTTCCCTCGCCATTGGCACCTACCAGACCGATATGTTCTCCTTTTAAAAGGCGAAATGATACATCATTAAAGATAGCTCTGTCACCAAAGCCATGTGATAAGTGTTCTACATTTAAAATACTCATGAAACATCTCCTTTTTGTTCTTATCCTTAAAAAAGAAAAGGAGTAAAACCCCTTTTCTTTTATTGTTGTTTATTCCGAATATGAATTAAATTTCTGCCAGACGCTGCAATGCGTTGCCTGAGAGAATTAATTTGTAATGTTCTTCGCAGTAAGCTTCTGCAGCAGGAGTGTATTTTTCCGGTACTGCGTATTCAGAGAGAATGTTGCATACCTTGTTGAACTCTGCCGGAGAGTGTTCTGACTTGCGAAGGAACAGCAGGTATTTCTTGGTTTCTGTATTCTTGTATAAAGTATTGCTGCCCTGGTAAAAGCCCTTTAATACTTGAGCAATACGTGTGGCAGAATCTAAAGATTCAATGAAAAACATTCTTGTAAGATCCATTGGTGCAACGGAAACTTCCACCGGTTCTTTTTCTTTTGCCGCAGCAAGTGTTTCCGGTAAAGGAATGAATTCACGGGAATCTTTCTGGTTGCTTTCATTTTTTTCCTCGTGAAGTTTTTTAAATAAGTCAAGGATATCATCTGCACCTTCTGCAAAGGTATTTACAGCGTTTTCTAATTCGCTGACAGTACTGTCATTTGCTGGGGCAAATTTGGAAAATCTGGTGTCTAATTCATCCGGATCTTCCACCTTGGTAATAATTAAAATAATGCAATCAGGTGATAATGGGATTGCTTCTATCATAAGAGGAATATCTTCCGCTTCAAAACCAAATTCGTAGGAAGCCTGCTGCATCATATCACGGAACAGTGATTTTGCTTTCTCAGTGCCGTAAGCAAGCTCACTTAATTTTAACTGGCGGTCAGCTAAATCTTCTTTGGTTAAAGTGCATCTGATTTGATTATCGCTTACTTTTTCAATTTTCATTTTTCTCACTTCCTCACTC
>CAYVCL010000074.1:0-14000 GCA_964450185.1 uncultured Lachnospiraceae bacterium
GCTTTCTTACGTGCATCGCTTAAGATTTCTTCTGCTTCTTTGTTTACATCCTTTAACTTTGCTTCGTATTCTTCCTTCATGCTTATGGCAGATTTCTTTTCGTTATCAGCAGTATCCAAATCATTTTGAATTCTGTCCTGTCTTGATTTCAAGAAATCTCTTACCGGATTAAAGAACAGGTAAGATGCCACAATAACAAGGAAAAACACATTCACTGCAGTAAATACACTATCTGCAATTAATTGTAAATCCAAATCAAATAAACGTTCCAAGGTCCAGCCTCCTTTCCACTCGTATTCGTAACGGTTTCACTATGTGAAATGTTACCTGCATTTCTGACTGTATCTTATACAAGTGGTTTAACAAATAACAGCAAGAATGCAATAAGTAAGCCGTAAAGACCTGTTGTTTCCGCTACCGCCTGACCTAAAAGCATGGTAGAAGTAATGTCTGATTTTGCACCCGGATTTCTACCAACAGCACTTGCTGCATAACCTGCTGCAATACCCTGTCCAATACCAGGACCAATACCTGCGATAACCGCTAAACCTGCACCGATTGCTGAACATGCTAAAATTAAATCTTCTCCTGTAATCATATCATTTTCCTCCTGTTTCTTATCATAGTTTTTGTTTTCGTTTTATGCATCTGAAAGTTTGTCATTGACATATGTCATTGTAAGCATACAGAATACATATGTCTGAATTGCTCCGGCAAATAAGTCAAAATATACATGTAGAACTGCCGGGAATCCAAATTTCAAAAAGATTGGTAAGAGCCCATACACCAGTGCCATCATAACGGTACCGGATAATACGTTACCAAACAAACGTAACGAAAGTGAAATAGGTACTGCAACTTCACCGATTATATTAACCGGCAAAAACAGTGGTATTGGATCCATTAAGGATTTCACCGCGCCCCATTTGTTATGTTTTATATTATTAAACTGAATAATACAGAACGATAACAAACCTAACGGGAAAGTTACACCGTAGTCTGCGGTAGGCGGTCTAAGTCCAAAAACACCTGAGATATTGCTGATTAAAATGAAAATAAAAATACTTCCAATATAGTTTGCAAATTTATGGGCATTGCCCCCAAGGCTGCCTTTTACCATATTGTCCAGCATTTCCACAATCAGCTCAGCTACATTTTGAAGCCCTTTTGGAACCTGGGCAGGTTTCTTCATTTTCCTTTTGATTGCAATGAAGAAAATCAATAGAACCAAATCCACAATCAGAACACTGACATGTGTCGTGGTAATCCACAATTCCTGTCCAAATAGTTCATAGGAAAACAGACCTTTAATCATGAAGCCCATATCACTGCTTGCTGCAACTGCACCTGCTGTACTCACCAACTCCATCTGCTCACCCTCCTTTTTTTTCATTGTCAGATGAAAGCATTCGCTCTTATCTGCGGTTATATGTTAATCTATTCATATATTTATGAATATGCGGTTGCAACATGGCTCCCGCTTTTAACCCAAATAAACCAACAAAGCACATTAAAATGGCAGTATTCCCCAATTCCATCTCTACCATCAGTGCTAATACAATAATAATGGCAAGTAACCGTATAAAATATGCCACTGCCATTTTTGTCTGTGCTGTTTTTTCCTCAAAATCCAATACTTTTTCCAATGTGGACTGCATATGGATGGCACGCCATATGGAAACGGCAATTCCAATTATCAGTCCTGTCAAAAACATTTTCTTATCTTCGAGCCACCATACACCTAGCAGCGCAACTACTATGCCAAACAATAGCGTCCCCAGTATTAACTCCTTTAATACACTGCTATTTTCGTCTGTCATGACCTGATTCCTCCTCATTGTCATAAATTGCCTTTACCGAAATGTATACATTTCGAAATCCTGCCATTGCTCCCAAAACAAAAAGTGGAATCACAAAATAAGTTCCGCACTTTTTATCTATAAATATCCCCAAAAAAGAGCACAAAAAAATAGGAACCAGCATGTGTATGGAAAGCTGTGTAATCATAGCTAATGATTTGTAGACACTTTTCTTATACTTCATGCCTGCTCCTTTCAATGGTAGCAGAATCGCTTTAAAACAAATTATTAAAACTTTTCTTACCCCTCATGATATATATAGCTTCCCCAAATATTTCTTTTTCTATTATATCATTTTTTCGTCAAAAGTCCATAGAATTTATGCAATTTTTACAAAAAAAATGCCACCATAACGAATCCTTTGGTCATTATGGTAGCATTTTCCAGTTTCGATAGAATTATTTTATCGCATAAAACGCTGCTTCAAAATCCTCCGGTGAAGTATAAAGTGTTCCATTCCATGTGATACCGGTCAGATTTTCACAGTTACCAAATATTTGATTTCCAATGCTTTCCACACTGCTTGGTATGGTAATGCTCTTTAAACTACTACAACCTCCAAAAGCTCCATAATCAATACTGATTACTCCTTCCGGTATAGTAAGACTCTCTAAGTTAACACAACAACAAAAAGCATTTACCCCAATACTTGTCACGCCTTCTGGTATGGTAAAACTTGTCAAGCCGTACGCCCCACTAAATGCATACCCACCTATCGCAGTTATGTCCTCTGGAATTTTTGTATTTATGCATCCCAAGAACAACGTATCGCTTTGGGTTTCGATAATTGCATTGCAGTCATTACGACTGTCATACACCAAATTTTCAGAATCTACCTGAATACTTTCCAAACTTGGACAGGTATCAAAAGAATTTCTGCTTATTTTTTTTATATTTTTTGGAATAAATATACTTTTCAATCCTTTGCACCCATAAAATGCACCGTCACCTATGGTTGTTACATTTTCCGGTATTTCTATAGATTCTAAACTCTCACAAAATGCAAATGCGTCATTTTTAATTGTATTCACGGTATCCGGTATTTTCACAGATGTCAACTTCACGCACCCATAAAGCAACTGGCTTGAAAGCGTTGTCACTCCACTTGGAATCTCAATGCTTGTTAAACTATAGCACTCCTGGAACGCACAATTTTCCAGTGTCACAGCACTATCCGGTAATATCACATTGTTCAATTTCGTACAGTGTATAAAGGCAGCAATCCCTATTCTTTTCAGGTTTGATGGTAAGTTAATCTGTTCCAACGACTCGCAATAAGTAAACGCATTCCTTTTAATGTAGGTTACACTCTCCGGAATTGTAATATCTGTTAAAGCTTCACAATAAAAAAACATTCCTTCTTCAATTTCCGTAATATCGCCTTTTATTGTAACACTTTTTAAATTACTACAATACCCAAAAGCTTCTTTTCCAATACTTGTTATCTTCTCTGAAAGAGTGATGCTTTCCAATTCTTTACAACCATAAAAAGCCCTTTCTCCAATGCTAGTTACCGTATCAGGAATTATTGTATTTCTATATGCAAACACCAGTTTGTTATCCACTGTTTCAATAATCCCATTACAGGAGTCCCTGCTGTCATAGTTTGGATTTTCGCTGTCTACTTCGATATGCTCCAAACTAGTACAGTTCCCAAAGACATTTTCTTCTATCGTACTTACATTTTTAGGAATGGTTACCTGCGAAATATTAATGCAGCCTGCAAATGCACTTGCGCCAAGAGTTTCCAAACTTTCCGGAAATGTAATTTCTGTCAAACTTACGCAATCAATAAATGCTGCAAAACCAATCTTTTTCAAATTTGGCGGAAGCGTGATCTCCTCCAAACACCAACAATCGCGAAAAGTATTGGTTTTAATTTCTGTTACTCCGGAAGGAATATTTACTGTCACCATATTGCGGCAACCTTCAAACGCACTTACTCCAATACTTGTCACACTGTCTGGAATCGTTGCACTCACCAAAGTATCACAATAACTAAACGCTGAATATCCGATTTCTGTAACACCATCCGGAATCACTAAATGAGTTGCCTCATTATCATTTTCAATACCTGTCACCTTTTTCTTCGTGTCATCCTCATAAATAAGAATAGCTTCCACCTCTTTTGGTGCTTCTGTTGGCTGCAAGGTTACCGTTGGTGTAGCAGTAATGCTAATGCTTGGAATTACTGTTGGTGTTTCGGGACTTATAACCCCGGAACTTGGTGTTGGAATCTGTGTTGCTGTTGGCATTGGTGTCTGTGTCGGCATGAATGTCGGTGTTACTTCCGGCACTTCAGTCGGTGTCACTTCCGGTATTTTCATCGGTGTCACTTCCGGCACTTTTGTCGGCTCCAACGTTGCTGTTGGAGTTACCACTTTTGCCGAATCTGTTACCTTTACTTTACATTTTAAAGTCCTCTTTGACACAGTCGCTGAGATAGTTGTAGTTCCGACCCCCACTGCCTTCACTACACCCTTTTTCGTTACTGTGGCAACTTTTTTGTTGCTGGTACGCCATTTTACGGTGCCGGACGCATTCTTCACCTTCAACGTTGTACTTTTTCCCTTATTCAATGTGACACTTTTCTTATTCAGTGACATTGCAGGTTTTACGGTTACCTTACAAGTGAATTTTTTCCCATTCACTTTCGCATAAATCTTAGCTGTTCCCGCTTTTTTTGCCGTAACAACTCCTTTTTGAGTGACGGTAGCTACTTTCTTCTTGCTGGTAGACCACTTTACTTTCTCTTTCGTGTTTTTCACCTTTAAAGTTGTCTTTTCCCCTGCATAAAGTGTTACCTTTGTCTTACTCAACTTTACCTTTGCTGCCGCATTACTTTCCATTGGTATACATAAGGATGATAATAAACATACCATCAGCAAACCAACAAATACCTTACGACTTCTTCTCCCAAGCATTTTCATATTGACTGCTCCTTTCCTCATATAAAATTCCTTTTTTATTATACCATTTTTTGCTAAATTCTACATCCCTATTTTAAATCAAAAAAATCACCGTCATAATGATTTTCATTCATTATGACGATGATTTATTCACTTTAGAATTATCGTGTCATCATGATTAAGCCAATAACTACTGCTACTGCCGCAATCACCCATGATATCTTTTTACTTGATTCGTTGCCTGCTACAAGTTCGTCTTCTGATTTGTAGGTTAATTTAGAAGCTGACTGTCCCACTCTGCTGTGCCCAACATAGTAGGTATCACCCATTTTATATAACTCACCTAACACATAAATTGGCTGGTTTACTAAAAACACTTTTTCCACAAGACGATAGCCCAAAAACTTACTGCCGCTTCCACGACCCCAAATACTAAGGAAATGACTATGACTCTGCATCCATGGAGAGCTTTCTCGTTCCATACGGTCACATCCGCACTGTAAATCTGCTTCTGCTCCAAAGCTTTCCACATCGATACAAATTCCCTCTGCATAACTGTCATCTCTCAAATATACCGGAACCATACTGCGTTCATGAGATAACTTTTCTTCTTTTTTGTCTGTTCTTGTTCTACGATTACCGTCGCTGTCGGTGTAGTGTTCCACCACTTGGGATACCGCATATGTAATGTCTTCGTAATAAGCTGCTTCACGCTCTGTAAAAGGGGCAATTACTTTTTCCTTTGTAAAAATATTACCTTTTAATTCCACGTAATGTCTGTAATTACTGTCGGTTGCTGACAGTGAATCTACAATATCTATGGCATCTGCAATTTTTGATGTTTCTACTGATTGAATTTCCAAATTCAGATGATTCATCTTTTTCGTCTGATAAACAGCAAATCCAATACCGGCTGCCATAATCACTAATCCTATGATAATTTCCATTGTCCCTCACCTGTATCCTTAGTTTCCTTTATTCATTTCATCCATAAGACGCTGTAACTCTGCATCTACCGCCTGATTGGTTTCTAATTCTTTAAATTCATCTACTGCAAAGGTAGTATCTCCTGACATGGAAGCTGTAGCTTCTGCCGCTGCTTCTTTTGCCTCTACTTTCTGTTCCATCTTTTCTAATTTTGAAAATGCACTGTCTGCGTTAGTTCCGCTAACTGCTGTCGCTACGCTTTCGGTTGCTTCTGCCATTCTGGCTCTGGCAATCAGCATGTTCTGTTTCTGTCTTGCTTCATCTAATTTCTGCTGTAATGTTTCCACTCTGGAACGAAGTTCCTGTGTCTGCATAGACATCTGGTCGTATGACTTCTGCAGGCTTTCGATATTATTATCTGATTCTACCTTATTTGCCAATGCTTTCTTGGCTAAATCCTGATTTCCTGACTGCAATGCAAGTTTTGCTTTGTTTTCCCATTCCATGGAATTAGATTTTGCCTTTTCCAAATGGTTTAACGCCTGCTTTTCACTTGCCATAGCCTGTCCAAGTGCCTGTGTAGCTTCTCGAACCTGCTTTTCCATATCAATGATGATTTGTTTCACCATTTTTTCCGGATCTTCTGCTCTGTCTAATAAATCGTTTACGTTTGCTTTCACTAAATCGGATACTCTGCTAAAAATTGACATTTTTTCCACCTCTTAATTATTCATATTTTATTTTTTAAACAAGGAACGAAGCAACAAACCTGCCCCGGCAAATGTACAGCCAAACATAAGCACAAACATATACAGACTTGTGGTAGCAAATCTGATTTGTACGCTTAATATGATAGACAGAATAATAATCACTGCACCTATCACTGTAACAATCCACCCAATAATGGATTTTCCATTAAAGAAAAGCATTCCGATTCCCACTAATAATGGAAGTAACATCGCTCCGGTAGGTATCCCAAAACCACCGATTCGCCACTGGTACCAGTTCAAGCCCACATATGTATTTTTCATAATCATGAAAAGCCCCACTGCCAGCAGTATAATCCCCATAAAAAAATGCAACAACACATGATCTGTTCCCGACTTCTTTGGTTCATTAATCAATCTTTTCTCTAAATCGTCCATTTTTGACATGCTTTTGTATGCCCCTCTCTTTGTTTTCGTTAGGGGTATTTTATCAAGTGGGGTGTTACGTTGTCAAGTGTTATTGGGAGGGCGGAAATTCAGATTAATCGTTTGGGGGACGCCCATGAGAGGGACAGAAGCTTCCTGTGCTGGCGGGAAACAACGTTCCAGTGAACTAAGTTTTAAGCCGCACTAGGTTCGTCGCTGGAGGGGCTCCTCACCAAGTGCTTGCTAAAAACTGGATTTCACTTCCACTAAAAGCGTTTCTTGACCGCCTGCACAGGAAGCTTCTGTCCCTCTCATGGGCTGTTCTCGGCAAATCTCAAATAAAGAATTGCAACCCTGCTGACTAACACTTGAAAAGAAACAGCCCTGTGGATGCTTGTGCATCCGACAGAAGGCTGTTTCTGATAGGGTTATAGATAAAATCATTTAGGATTGCTTGCTAAATATTACTGTTACCTTAAACAAATCTCCATCGATTTCTACGTGAAACTCCCCGTTCTGGAGTTCTGTAAAGCTTCTGGCTATGGCTAGGCCTAGGCCGCTGCCTTCGGTGTTTCTGGATACATCGCCTCTTACGAAACGTTCGGTAAGTTGTTCGGCTTCGAAGTTTAGTTCTGTTGCGGATATATTTTTCATGGTGAAAAGAACATTTGCTTCGCTGTCTATCACTTCCACATATACTCTGGAGCCACTCATGGAGTATTTCAAAGCGTTTACCAGAAGATTTTCTATAACACGATAGGTTCGCTGTGGGTCCAGACGAAGTACGCATTTTTCTTCCGGTAGGTTCCAGCGGAATATTAAGTCGGAATCCATAATTCTTTCTTCATTTTCCAGACGCACCTGTTTTACCAGATTTACTAAGTCCACATCTGCATAATGCATTGTAATATTATTGCTGCTTGCCTTGGATACCTCAAATAAGTCTTCTATCAGAACTTTTAAACGCTGTGACTTTCTATCCAGTGTGGCAATGTATTCTTTTCTTGTTTCTTCTTCCAGATTTTCATTCTTCAGTAAATCTACATAGGTTATAATGGCAGTCAAAGGAGTTTTCAAATCATGGGAAACATTTGTAATCAGCTCTGTTTTCATATTCTGGCTTTTTACCTCTTCTTCCACAGCATGTTTAAAGCCTGTTCTAACTTTGGTTAGTTCCTGCTTCATCGGCTCAAATATCCCAAGATTTTCTGAAACGTCCACATTCAATTCGCCCTGCGCCATATCTGTGACCATAGAAAGAAGTTTGTCGTACTGTTCTTTGATTTCCCCCCCTTTCTTCACAAGAAGGAAATACAGTAATATTGTATAAATAATCATCCCAAAAATTCCAAAAAACCAAATACAACAGAACAGACACATCACAACAAAATTGGCAGCCAATATTTTTATGACATTCTTCTTCAATCCTTGGTCTGCTTTAATTGTTGTCGCATAAGTGTAACATCTCTTACACTGTTTCAAGATATATTTTATTATATTAACAATAATGCTGTTTTCTTTGATATTTTTTATTGGGTGTAAAATATACGGAAGCACATTGGCAGCTCCCCAGTATATAACAGCATAAAAGCCCAACCATAAGCCACCATTGATAGCTGCCGGAAGTCTATTTATCATAACTGCTTCTGTTACAAATTCACTGTCCGTCATCCAGTACTGAATAGCGTCCTTTATTTCCAACATAAAGATATATGGCAGTTCTCCGTCACTATAAAGCATTAACCCCACAAAACCTACTATTAAAATCACTTCTGTTGGCATTCTAAATATCTGCTGTTTCTTTAATCCTAGAACAGGTATGTTTTGTAAGACTACTGCACCGACAAAAATTAAAATACCAAAGCATAGTGTAATAATGTAGCAAAGATCATATGCCTGATCGTGGTCCTCATAATAGGCAGAATCTTGCTCCATATTGTAGCCAAATGCTACAACTACTTGGACATCTTTAATTTTTGGAAAATTAACAACTGTATTCTTTATTTCTGTAATAGAAAAAACAATATCTTCTTCTATCAATTCCTCGTATTCATTTTCATACCCATCTACTTCTTTGTATCTTTCTGTTTCTCCCTCGTATTCATCCACTACTTCCACGTATCTTTGAAAAGGCTGCCCTGTTTCTACATTATAAATAACATCCAGATAAGATATAAAGTAATCTGCCACCGCCTGTAATTTAACATTCTGCAAATAATTCAAAAAATTTCTTTCTTCCATATTATATTTCGCAGTAACCGACGGATTTCCTTTTTCGTCAAAATCAATCACCATATAACTCTGATAATTTTCCTTAACATTGGACAAGTCCTTTCCCTCAATAATATCTGCCAAGTCTTCCTGACCACTGGAAATACAACGCTTCTTATCATACATATAAGTATATGTTTTGTAACCTTCACCTACACTGTAATCCATATGATATACGCTATATAAAATATCTACTAATTCTTTTGCACTTTTCTCATATTCCTTCTTTTGCTCATCATCAGTCATGCTCTTATATTCTTTATTGTTTTTCAAAAGATATTCTTCCGCACTTAAACCACTATACATATTTTCCATCTTATAATTCAGATAATATATATTAGAAATCAAAGACATTTTATCCCGGTCTGTGTAATATCCCAAATCCACCATTGTTTCTTCTTTTTGTTTCAGAAGTTCTTCCTGCTTTGCTTTCTGACTTTTTTCTCTGATTTTCTGAAGTTCAGGCTCCATACGGTAAGTAACCACGGATACTGCTGTTACCAACACGAACACTAGCAAGTAACCTAACCAGACTTTTGTTTTCTTCGGTTCTGTTTCCGTTTTTTCTAATTTCGTTTCTTTTTTATTGTTTTTCCATCTTATAGCCAACGCCCCACACCACCTTTAAATATTTTGGTTCCTTCGGGTTAATTTCGATTTTCTCTCGAATATTTCTTATATGAACCATAATGGTATCTGAGTTAATTGCTTTTTCGTTCCAAATGCGTTCATAAATTTCATCCGCAGAAAACACCCGTCCGGGATTCCTCATTAATAGTAACAATATTTTATATTCCATTGGAGTAATCTTTACCGGAACACCATCCACTTTCAATTCTACCGTGTCCTCGTTTAATTCCAAACCGCCAATGGTATAGATTTTTTCCGTATTTTCTTTTTCTCCGGTTTTTACCATATCCAGATATCTTCCATACCGCCTTAAGTGAGAATTCACTCTTGCCAACAATTCTAACGGGGTAAATGGTTTCGTCACGTAATCGTCTGCGCCCATGTTTAATCCCATAATCTTATCTACTTCTTCTGATTTTGCTGAAAGCATAATTACCGGAAAATCATGATGTTTTCTCAACTCCATCACCATATGAATTCCATCCATTCGCGGCATCATTACATCCACAATGGCAAGGTGAATTTCTTCTTTTTCAATAACTTCCAAGCCCTGTATACCATCTTCAGCTTTGCTCACTTCGTATCCCTGGTTTTTCAGATAGATTTCTATACCGTCCCTTATTTCTTTATCATCTTCTACTACCAGTACATGATATTTATCCATTCGTTCTCGCTCCTCTTTACTGTTTCCTAAATTTATTCCTTTGAGATTTTATCACGTCCCCTTTCTTTCCTCAACTTTTAAATTTTAGCTGTGCTATATAGCCTGAGTATAGTTTATGATGCGTTTCTAAAGGGAGCGTGCAGAAAAAACTTAAAAATTTCTAAATAAGTATAAATATTTTTTAGAAAACCGGTACTTTTGATATAGTATTCGTCCCATTAGGTATTTGCTATAATCCTTTTGTATTTGAAAACATACAATTTCACACAAAAAGTGTGACACCTATGCTGCTTGATGAGTAGCATATACCAGAACATATTAAAAAGGAGAAAGTTATGAAGAAAAAGTTATTGGCAATTATGCTTCTTGTGAACGTTTCGTTGGTGAACATATACACACCAGTTCTGAGTGAAGCTGCCACATTTGTGGATAAGCAGACAGAAATTAATGCTTCCACTATTACTTGGGGAGAATATGAATTCACAACAGATGGAAAGATTTTGGAATACCTCGGGCATTGCGAAAATATAGAAATACCTGAAGTGATAACCAAAACAATCAATGGAGAACTTCAAGAAATTCGAATCACATCCATTGGTAGTACTGCGTTTTGGGGATGTGATGAAGTTACCAGTATTACCATACCTGCTTCTGTTTCTTCCATTGCCTCTGGAGCATTTCAAAGATGCGAGAATTTGACAACTGTTACTGTTTCTGAAGACAATTCTTACTTCAAAAGTATTGATGGTGTAGTATACTCAAAATCCGGAGATAGCATTTTAATTTGTCCACCGGGAAAAACAGAGGTTACTATTGAAAACGTTACTTCCATTGGGGAGCTTGCATTTGAGTACTGTAAAAATTTGACCAACATCACCATTCCAAGTTCTGTTAAAACTATTAGTTATGATGCGTTTAGTTATTGCACCGGTTTAACTGATATTACTATTCCAAACTCGGTTACTTACATCGATACCGAAGCGTTTCAAGGATGCTCTAATTTAACTACTATTACTATTCCGAACTCTGTTACCCATATTGGTGATGGTGCTTTTTCCTATTGCGACAACTTAACCGAAATAGCAATTCCAAATTCAGTTACCAGCTTGGGGCATGGAGTATTTACAGATTGCAAAAACTTAACCAGTATTAGTCTGCCAGCTTCCATTACCTCTTTGAGTGGTACATTTCATGGCTGTAGCAGTATTACAGATATTTCATTCATAGATTCTGTTTCTACTATTGGAACATATGCATTTGGGTATTGCGATGGATTAACAAACATTACCATTCCAGACTCTGTCACTCACATTGGCAATAGTGCCTTTAGATATTGTAGGAAGTTAACAGATGTTATCATTCCAAATTCCGTCACTTCTATAAATGATTTTGCATTTGCAGATTGCGACAACTTAACTAATGTTACCATACCCAAATCAGTTACTTGCATTTATGGTAATACATTTATGAATTCCCCTGATAGCTTGACACTTCACGGATATGTAGGTTCTGTTGCTGAAACTTTTGCAAAAGAATATGGTATTAATTTTGTAGCGATTCCTGAACCGACTAGTACCCCGGTTCCGACTGTTGAGCCTACCAGCACTCCAGTTCCGACTGTGGCTCCTACCAGTACTCCGGTTCCGACTGTTGAGCCTACCAGTACTCCAGTTCCGACTGTTAAGCCTACCAGTACCCCGGTTCCGACTGTTGAGCCTACCAGTACCCCGGTTCCGACTGCTGAACCTACTAGTACTCCAGTTCCGACTGTTGAGCCTACCAGTACTCCAGTTCCGACTGCTGAACCTACTAGTACCCCGGTTCCGACTGCTGAACCTACCAGTACTCCAGCTCCGACTGCTGAACCTACTAGTACTCCGGCTCCTACTGCCGAACCTACTAGTACTCCGGCTCCAGTGAAAGTAAATAAAATCACCTTAGCTCAGACAAAACGTACTATGTATGTGGGTGAAGCCTTCGCTTTAACAACTACTGTTTCACCTGCAAACGCAGCAAACAAAGCTGTAACCTATGCAAGTTCTAATCCATCCGTAGCAACCGTAGATGCAAATGGAAAAATTGCCGCTAAAAAACCAGGTACCACTGTAATCACAGTAAAAGCAAAAGACGGTAGCGATGCTATTGCCACATGCACCATTAATGTTGGTTACAAAATCGTTTATAAATTAAACGGCGGTACAAATAACAAAACCAACCCATCTGTATATACCAAAGCTACAAATGTGAAATTAGCAGCACCTACCAAAGCGGGTTATACATTTGAAGGCTGGTACACCACTAAGAATTTTAAATCCAGTTCCAAAATAACTACTATTTCTAAAAAATCAACAGGAACTAAAACAGTATACGCAAAATGGAAAAAGGTAACAAAACCTTCCAAAGCAACTTTAAACACTGTAAAAGCCGGAAAATCCGCTTCTCTCACAGCCAACGTGAAAAAGGTTAAAGGTGCAAAAGGCTACCAGTTTGTAATCGCAACAGATAAAAAGTTTAAAAAGAATGTACAGACATACACAACTACAAAAACTTCTTACAAATTCAAAGGATTAAAGAAGAAAACTACTTATTATGTAAAGGTACGCGCCTACAATCTTGACTCCACAGATTCAAAAATCTATGGTTCTTACAGCAAAGTTAAAAGCGTAACAATCAAAAAATAAATTTAGCTACTAAAAAGATATCCCTAAAACCTCCCTTATAAGAGGCTTCGGGGATATTTTTTATATAACAAATACCTTTCCTGATTTTAAGGGGCTGAAAATACTCTGCCATTTGGCGGATTGTAAGTAAATGCCACAAAAGCAAGCGTCATTAGAACAATAAGTATGGTCACCACCATTTTATACCTTTTGGAGTACTCCTTTTCTGCTCCAAAATAACTAATACAAAATCCAATTATCACACTAACATAATATATAACAATATCTACCGCCGAATAATGTCTTCCCAAAATACCTGTATAACCATAGTACAAAAAAGGGATTGCAAAAGTACCTACTAGAATTCCGGTAAATCCGCTCCATAAAATTTCTGGAAATTCTGTTTTTAACTGGTAATATTCAAATATTACATATAGCAGCATCGGAAAAAACAAGAGCTTCATATGTTCCCAAACTGATTCACTTACCGGCGTAAACAAGCCTACAATTACATTCTGACCCGACCAATCATATGCAAAATGCAACAAGGTTCCCAAAATACTTACTAAAATCACTCCAACAACCGTATAGATTAATAGTTTTTGATTATAACGCAAATAATCACCTTACATTTTCTTTTGCTTTAATTATACGAAAACATAAGATGATTATTCTTACTTATGGCAATATTTCGAGGTTTTTGGTAGAGAAAAAGATACTACACATTAAGCATAGTATCTTTAATCAACTTGTTATTTGTCTGCTTTAAACTAGAAGTTATCTCTTTGTTAATGCCTCAACAATGTTTTTTTCAATATATTCTACTCTGTCAAAAACCATAGGTTTAAAATGTGCGGTTATGGCTACTACAATTTGATTTTTTCTATCAATGTATATAATATTACCACCATCACCAATAGCGGCAATTACCTCTCTTGTTCTGTGAG
>CAYVCL010000075.1:0-13944 GCA_964450185.1 uncultured Lachnospiraceae bacterium
TATCCTGATACTCATCTACCATAATATAGCGGAATCGTTCCTGATAATACTCCAATACATCCGGATTGTTTTCCAGCAATTCCACTGTTTTTACCAATAAATCATCGAAATCCAGTGCGTTATTGCTTTTTAATCTTCTCTGATATTCCCGATATACTGCTGCTACCTTCTTCAAACCATAATCTCCACCGGCGTTGGCTTCAAACTCGTCCGGAAGAATCATTTCATTCTTTGCTTTGGAAATGGCGGACAACAGATTTCGCTCTTTATAGATTTTGGTATCTACATCCAGCTTTTTGCAGACCTCTTTCATCACGCTTTTCTGGTCATCGGTATCGTAAATAGAAAAATTGGTGTCATATCCCAATCGGTCAATGTATCGTCTTAAAAAGCGGACACAGGTGGAATGAAAAGTACTTACCCAGATGCTTTCAGAACCAAATCCCACCAGATTGTCCACACGCTCTCGCATTTCTGAAGCCGCTTTATTGGTAAAGGTAATCGCCATAATATTCCATGGATTAATTCCCTTTTCTTCTATTAAATATGCAATCCTATGAGTCAAAACTCTGGTCTTTCCCGAACCGGCACCTGCCAGTATTAAAACAGGTCCTTCCGTTTGAAATACTGCTTTTCTTTGCATATCATTCAACGAATCATAGATACTCATGTTATTTCCTCCATCTCACTTCCCGTTCTGTTTCTTTACGAAACAACGTCCTCTTGGACTTTTTCTACAATTATATCAAACAGACGTTCTTATTGCAAGATGATTCTATGAGTTATGGCTGAACTGTTACCAGGATTTTGCAGAATAAGTCTTGTCATCTAGTTTTAAATACTATATAATGTGAGCTAGAGGTGATTCAAATGAGCAGTAATACATCCGATTACTTGAGAAGCATATTGGATAAAATCAAAAATATCGACTACATCAAGCCTGAGGATATTCCTAATATTGAACTTTACATGGATCAGGTAACCACCTTTATGGACGAGCATTTAGCTTCCACAAAACGTTACGATTCCGATAAAATATTGACAAAAACCATGATTAACAACTATGCCAAAAATGACTTGTTACCTCCACCGGTAAAAAAGAAATATTCCAAAGAGCATATGTTGTTATTAATTTTCATTTACTATTTCAAAAATATTTTATCCATTACGGATATCCAGAACCTGCTGACACCGCTGACGGAAAAATATTTCAACGCCAGCAAAGGAATGAATTTGCAGGATATTTATAATGAAGTATTCGGTTTTGAAAAAGAACAGGCTGACCGACTGGTCAAAGACATTCTGGTAGAATATAAAAAATCATTTACATCATTTTCCGATGCGCCTGAGGAAGATAAAGAATTTCTTCACTTATTTTCTTTCATCTGCATGTTAAGTTTCGATGTATATGTGAAAAAATTAATGATTGAAAAATTGGTGGACGATATTGTTCCTCCGAAAACAGCAACAAAAAAAGATAAAGCCAAATAACGGCTTTATCTTTTTACTTTTCTGAAGTATTCATACGTTCAAATACTAAATCGTACCCATCATTTCCATAATTTAATGAGCGGTTCACTCTACTGATTGTGGCAGTGGAAGCTCCCGTCTTTTCCGCTATTTCTAAATAGGTTTTCTTCTCTCGCAACATTCCTGCCACTTCCAGACGCTGTGATAAAGATAACAATTCATTGACAGTACATATATCTTCAAAAAAAGCATAACATTCTTCTCTTGTTTCCAAACTTAAAATGGCATCAAACAACTGGTCTGCCGCCTCTGAACGCAATTTCTTATTCATATTACTACTTCCTTTCACTTTAGCACTTTACAGTTTAACATATTAAAGTCTAAAAGTCCATAGTAAACACATGCTTCCCACTTATTTTTTATTTAAGAAAGAATACAACAATTCTCTATCCGCATTGGCAACCAGACTTTCCGGGAAATCTATTTCTTCAAAGATTTCATAAGCTTCTGCATGCCGTCCCACATAATCCGTGTGGTGAGCATCGCTTCCTACCACTACCGGTACCTGATGCTTTTTACAAAATTCCAGCATAGTGATATCATTTCCTCTTGCATTTTCACGGAAAGAATGTGGCATTAAAGAGTTATTATTCACCTCTAACAATTTATGATATTTCTTGGCTGCGAGCACCAATTCCTCGTAATCTACAGGATATTTTGCATCATCAGGGTGTCCAATAATATTTACATAAGGATTTTTCATTGCGCCTATAAACGCTGACATATTCTGTTCCAAGGTTCCGTGAGGAACACATGGTGTATGCATACTGGCAATCACAATGTCCATCTGTCGTAACAGGCGTTCCGGCAAATCAACGCTTCCCTGATAATCCATAATATTAAGTTCTACCCCAAACAGCAGCTGTACACCATCTTTTTCTCTTGGAAGCACACTTAAATTACTAAAATAAATTTCCTGACAGCTTCCCGGCATTTTTGGTGCATGTTCTGTAATCGCCAACAGCTCCAGTTTCCTCTCTGCTGCCATTTTTGCCATCTCATCAATGGTGCTGTATGCATGTCCACTTGCCACAGTATGAGTGTGTGTATCTAAAACGTATTTCATCCTACTTCTCCTTTCACTAATCTCTTCCTTATTCTCATTGCTTCAATTATAGTGATTTATTTTTCTTCCGTCAATAAGTGTAACCATTTTTCATTTCGTTCATATATTATATCAGTATGCTATAATTCCCTTTTTCAGCGGAATTATATAATTTAGGAGGTTTTATGAAAAAGAAAGTATTGTCGCTTGTGATGCTTTTTTGCCTTTTACTGTCCTTGAATGGCTGTGGCAGTGAAAATTCACCATCGGGAGGCACTCCTTTGGTATTAAATGAAGTGGCTCATTCTGTATTTTACGCACCTCAATATGTTGCCATTGAGGAAGGCTACTTTGCAGATGAGGGAATTGACCTTACTTTAACCACCGGATTCGGTGCTGACAAAACTATGACTGCCCTTCTGTCTGGTGAAGCTGACATTGGATTTATGGGCTCAGAGTCCTCTATCTATGTATATCTTGGGAATACCGATGATTATATTGTAAATTTCGCCCAGTTAACCCAACGTGCAGGCAACTTCTTAGTTAGTCGTGAAAAACTGGATTCTTTCTCTTTTGATATGTTGCAGGGAAAAGAAATTCTGGGAGGTCGAAAAGGCGGAATGCCACAAATGGTTTTCGAATATATCTTAAAGAAAAACGGAATTTCTCCATCAAGCCTTAACATTAATCAAAGCATTGATTTTGGCTCTACTGCTGCCGCTTTCACCGGGGGACAGGGCGATTTTACTATAGAATTTGAACCTTCTGCCACTTTAATTGAACAGGAAGGCAAAGGCTATGTGGTTGCCTCTCTTGGTGTAGAATCCGGTTACGTCCCTTACACAGCATACAGTGCCAAAAAGAGCTTTTTAGCAGAAAATCCGGACACTGTCCTTGCTTTCACAAAAGCATTGCAACAGGGAATGGACTATGTAAATTCCCATTCAGCAGAAAAAATCGCCAAAGTAATATCTCCTCAATTTCCGGATACAGATATGGACACCTTAACCGCTACCATAAGCCGTTATCAGGAACAGAATACCTGGAAGGATAATCTAATTTTTGAAGAAGAAAGCTTCATTCTGTTGCAAAACATTCTGGAAGAAGCCGGCGAGTTGGAACAACGTATACCTTATGAAGATATTGTAAACACCGATTTCGCCACAAAGGCTGCCGGTAGTGCAGCGCAACCTACTACCAGTGAACCTACGGTGACACCGTAAACTTTATAGATTCATGGGATGACAGTCCACCGATAACCTCCAACCGGTTATCAGTGGTGTCTGGAATCCTAAATACTAACCTTAAAACTAGCTTCTAGCCCTCTACAATAAGGAATCTGCCATCCGGAAGTGAAAATACTTCTTCCGATTCTTTGATTTCTTCGATAGACATACCACTGATATCAATTCCACATTCTTCCCAATATGCCTTTACTTCTTTTGCATTTTTACATACAACTGCCATACAGTCTTCCAAAAACTCTGCTGCCTCTTCCTTTGTTTCTGCCACTTTTTCTGGAAATAATTTTAACTGATTGTCTAAAAAACACTGCAAACACATTTCATCGTACATTTTTCTTCCTCCGTTTATCACTATTTTTCTGCTTCTTGCTCTAATTTACCTACTAACTGCTGCAACAGGCGAATCACGCCCTGTTTTTCTGCTGATTCTGCGATATTTGCTGCCTGCTGTTTTACTTCTGCGGAGGCATTTTCTACCGCATAACTGTATTTCGCTTCTGCAAACATTCCCACATCGTTGGTATTGTCGCCAAACACCATGGTTTCTTCTTTGGAAATTCCCATCACCTGCTGAATAGAGGCTATTGCACTTCCTTTATCTACTCCCTGAGGCATAAAGTCAACCCAGTTGGTCCCGGAACGCAGTACTTTCAATTCTTCCTGCCACTCTGGAATCATTTTGTCTGCTGCATCCTGTATTCTTGTCTTATGATACAGGGAAATCTTTAATATGCCATCACATTCTTCTAAAATATCTTTTACCGGCGTAATTTCATAGTGATAACCATTCACAAGCAAATCCTTGAACTCATCGCTGTCTGTTTCCACATAAGCTGTTTCCTTGGATTCTGCCATAAAACAGTAACCTTCTGCTTCCATAGCACGTATTTCTTTTATCAACTGTTCTAAGATATCTTTTGGCATACGGTGTTCCTTAATATCGTAGTCACGGCATTTAATATAGGAACCGTTTCCCGATACAAAGATTACGTCTTCTGCCTTTTCTTTAAACAAACGGTACATGCTTTTATACTGTCTTCCACTGGCTGCCACGAACACAATTCCCAGACTTTTCAAACGGTCGATAATCTCTCCCAGTTCTTTTGGAAATTCATGAGTTCCCTCTGAAATTAATGTTCCATCAATATCACTTGCAATAAGTTTTATCATTTTGTCTTCTCCTACTTCAGTTCCTGATACAAACGTGCCACAGGCAATCCTACCACATTGTTATAATCGCCGGATATTTCCTTCACATATTTTGCACCAATGCCCTGAATTCCATAACTTCCGGCTTTATCCATCGGTTCACCGGTGTTTACGTAATCCTCAATTTCTTCATCTGACATTTCATAAAACGTTACCTTGGTACATTCATGAAATCCGACATATTCTTCGCTGCCGTCCTGCTTTTTCTTTATAACCACTACTCCCGTATACACTTCATGGGTGTTTCCCTGAAGCTTTTGCAGCATTTCTTTTGCGTCCTCTTTGCTCTTAGGTTTTTCTAAAATATGCTCCTTCAATGCCACAACGGTATCTGCTCCAATAATAGTTACTGCTTCTGTTACATTATCAGCCACGGCTTTTGCTTTCTGCATTGCGTGTTCTTCCACTACCTGATAAGGAATCGTTGTGGCAACCGGTGCTTCCCCGCCACAGGACATCACTTCAAATTCCATGCCTATCTGATTTAGTAATTCTTTTCTTCTTGGTGATTCCGACGCTAAAATAAGCTTCATTGGTATCCTCCTGCTTTACTTTTCTAAATATTTCTTAATGTATTTTCCTGTATAGGATTCTTTACATTTCGCAATTTTTTCCGGTGTTCCGGCAGCCACAACAGTTCCACCACCTTCGCCACCTTCTGGTCCGATATCAATAATATAATCCGCCGTCTTAATTACGTCAAGATTATGTTCAATTACTACCACCGTGTTGCCGCCTTCTGCCAACTGCTGTAAAATCTCTACCAGCTTATGCACATCGGCAAAATGTAATCCTGTGGTAGGTTCATCTAAAATGTAAATGGTTTTTCCGGTACTTCTCTTGCTTAATTCTGTGGCAAGCTTAATTCTCTGGGCTTCACCACCGGAAAGTGTGGTTGATGGCTGGCCTAATCTCACATAGGACAGTCCCACATCATAAAGGGTTTTGATTTTACGGTGAATGGATGGTACATTTTCGAAGAATTTCATAGCTTCTTCCACGGTCATGTCCAATACATCATAAATACTTTTACCCTTGTATTTTACTTCCAGCGTTTCTCTATTGTAACGTTTTCCTCCACAAACTTCACAAGGTACGTATACATCCGGCAAAAAATGCATTTCTATCTTTAAAATTCCATCGCCGCTACATGCTTCACAGCGACCGCCCTTTACGTTAAAGCTGAATCTGCCCTTTTTATAACCCTTTGCCTTGGCATCCGCAGTAGCCGCAAACAAATCACGAATCTGGTCAAATACGCCTGTATAAGTGGCAGGATTAGAACGTGGTGTTCTTCCAATCGGTGACTGGTCAATATCAATTACTTTGTCTAACTGTTCAATCCCTTGAATTTCTTTGTGTTTTCCCGGAATGGTTCTGGCACGGTTTAATTTTTTTGCCAACGTTTTATATAAAATTTCATTAATCAGAGAACTTTTTCCGGAACCGGACACACCAGTTACACAGGTCATAACTCCCAAAGGAATCTCTACGTTAATGTTTTTCAAATTGTTCTCTGCAGCTCCAATTATTTTCAAGAAACCGGTTGGTGTTTTTCTCACAGAAGGTACCGGGATTTTTTTTCTTCCACTTAAATAATCACCGGTAACAGAGTTTTCATTTGCCATAATTTCTTCTGCTTTTCCTGTGGCAACTACTTGACCGCCATGCTCGCCTGCCCCGGGACCAATATCTACAATATAATCTGCTGCCAGCATGGTATCTTCATCATGTTCCACCACAATCAAGGTGTTTCCCAAGTCTTTT
Organism: uncultured Lachnospiraceae bacterium; assembly: GCA_964450185.1. Lineage (GTDB taxonomy): Bacteria > Bacillota > Clostridia > Lachnospirales > Lachnospiraceae > RUG11237. Next base: position 6,796 of record CAYVCL010000075.1, read on the forward strand.
AAATGTCTTAAGGTGGCAATCAATTTATCGTTATCTCTCTGATGGAGTCCGATACTTGGTTCATCTAAGATATAAGCCACACCTACAAGCCCTGAACCAATCTGAGTTGCCAGACGGATTCGCTGTGCTTCTCCACCGGACAATGTTCCGGTGGCTCTGGAAAGACTTAAATACTCCAATCCCACATCCATCAGAAATTTTACACGGGCTTTGATTTCTTTTAAAATTTGAGCACCAATTAACTGCTGATGCTTTGTCAGATTCAATTCTTCTAAAAATGCCAGTAATTGCTTGATAGACATGGAGGTTACTTCATGAATGTTTTTATCTCCCACGGTTACAGCCAGTGATTCTTTCTTCAAACGCTGCCCTTTACAGGTTTTACATGGTGTAATGCGCATAAAGCTTTCATATTCTGCTTTCATGGTATCGGAGCCTGTTTCTCTGTATCGTTTTTCCATATTGCGAATCAGCCCTTCAAAAGCCACATCATAAACACCTTCCCCACGCTGTCCCTTATAATATACTTTTACCACTTTTCCATTGGTTCCGTTGATAATAACGTCCTGAATTTCCTCTGCTAATTCTTCAAATGGTGTATGCAAATCGAACTGATATTCTTTCGCAAGAGCCTGCAATATGGCATTCGTAAAGCTGCCCGGGTCAGAGCTTGACTGCCAGCCCATGGCAATAATGGCACCGTCTGCAATACTTACTGATTTATCAGGAATCATCAAATCCACATCAAATTCCATCTTATATCCAAGTCCAAAACAATCCGGACAGGCACCAAATGGATTGTTGAAAGAAAAGCTTCTTGGCTCAATCTCATCAATGCTGATTCCACAATCGGGACAGGAAAAACTCTGACTAAAATTCATGGGTTCTCCATCAATAATATCCACAATCAAAAGTCCTTCTGCCAATTCCAACACGTTTTCGATGGAATCGGTAAGACGCTTTTCGATTCCTTCTTTTACAACCAAACGGTCTACTACTACCTCTATGTTGTGTTTAATGTTTTTGTCCAGTTTGATTTCTTCGGAAAGCTCATACATATTACCATCTACACGGACACGAACATAACCGCTTTTCTTAATCTGGGTAAATAGTTTTACGTGTTCCCCTTTTCTTCCACGAACTACAGGTGCTAACAACTGAATTCTGGTTCGCTCTGGAAGTTCCATAATTCTATCCACCATCTGGTCTACGGTCTGCTTTTTAATCTCTCTGCCACATTTTGGACAGTGAGGAATTCCAATTCTTGCAAAAAGAAGACGGAAATAATCATAAATTTCTGTAACCGTTCCCACTGTAGAACGAGGGTTGCGATTGGTTGATTTCTGGTCGATGGATATTGCCGGTGATAAGCCTTCAATGCTTTCCACTTCCGGCTTTTCCATCTGTCCTAAGAACTGTCTTGCGTAGGAAGATAAGGATTCCATATATCTTCTCTGCCCTTCCGCATAAATAGTATCAAAGGCAAGAGAGGATTTTCCGGAACCGCTCAATCCAGTCAATACTACAAATTCATTTCTTGGAATGTCCAAATCAATATTTTTTAAATTATGCTCACTGGCACCGCGTATCTTAATATATTGTCTGTTGTTCTCGCTCATGTCTTCTCCTTTATTTTTCTATCTCATTTAAATGAATTTTTAACGCAAGCATCTTATCACGCAATTCTGCCGCTGCCTCAAAGTTCAATTCTGCTGCCGCTTTCTTCATCTTCTTATCAATATCTTTAATTAGTTTTTCCAATTCTTTTTTGCTCATTGATTCTGGGTCCTTGGAAAGTTTTTCTTCTTCCTTCGCTATTTCCTTGGAAATACTGATTAAATCCCTGACTGCCTTTTTAATGGTCTGAGGGGTAATACCGTGTTCTTCGTTGTACTGCTGCTGAATTTTTCGTCTGCGCTCCGTTTCGGAAATGGCATTTTTCATGGAATCCGTCATATTGTCTGCATACATAATAACATGACCCTCCGCATTTCTTGCGGCACGTCCTATAGTCTGTATCAACGATGTTTCGGAACGCAGGAATCCTTCTTTGTCCGCATCCAATATGGCAACCAGACTGATTTCCGGAATATCCAAACCTTCACGCAGCAAGTTAATTCCCACCAGTACATCAAACACATCCAGACGCATATCTCTGATAATTTCTGCTCGTTCCAAAGTATCAATATCTGAGTGGAGATATTTTACACGAATCCCCACTTCCCGCATATATTATGTCAAATCTTCCGCCATTTTCTTAGTCAGTGTGGTTACCAGCACTTTATTATGCTTTTCTACCTCTTTATTTACCTCGCCTATCAAATCATCAATCTGCCCTTCTATCGGACGCACGGAAATTTCCGGGTCCAGCAATCCAGTCGGTCGAATAATCTGTTCTGCACGAGCCAGTTCATGTTCTTCTTCGTATACAGAAGGCGTAGCCGACACAAACATCATCTGACATATTTTACTTTCAAATTCCTCAAAGTTGAGAGGTCTGTTATCTTTTGCAGAAGGAAGACGGAAACCGTAATCTACCAAAGTATTTTTTCTGGACTGGTCACCAAAAAACATTCCTCGTATCTGAGGTATTGTAATGTGGGACTCATCTACAATAATCAGAAAATCATCCGGGAAATAATCCATCAGAGTATGAGGCGGCGCTCCTGCCGGCATTTCATTCATATGTCTGGAATAATTTTCAATGCCGGAGCAGAATCCTGTTTCTCGCAACATTTCCATATCATAGTGGGTACGCTCCGCAATTCGCTGTGCCTCCAACAGCTTGTCCTCACTTTTAAAATAAGCAACACGTTCCTCTAATTCTTTTTCGATATTTTCCACGGCACGATTAATTTTTTCCTGAGGTACTACATAATGGGATGCTGGAAAAATAGCCGCATGCTCTAGCGCCCCTTTAATCTCTCCCGTCAAAACATCAATTTCCGTAATTCTATCGATTTCATCTCCGAAAAATTCAATGCGAATGGCTGTATCTGAAAAGTTTGCCGGAATGATTTCTAATACATCACCGTGAACTCTAAAAGAACCACGCTTAAAATCCATTTCATTTCTGGTATACTGAATATCCACCAGTTCCCGCAAAACGTCATCTCTGTTTTTCTCCATTCCCGGTCGCAGTGAAATCATCATGTCCATATAATCTTCCGGGCTTCCCAAACCATAAATGCAGGAAACACTGGCGATTACGATTACATCTTTTCGCTCTGTCAAAGAGGATGTAGCCGACAGGCGCAATTTATCTATTTCATCATTTACCGCGGAATCTTTGGCGATATAAGTGTCAGTTGAAGGCACATAGGCTTCCGGTTGGTAATAGTCATAGTAGGATACGAAATACTCTACTGCATTTTCTGGAAAGAATTCTTTAAATTCGCTGTATAGCTGCCCTGCCAATGTTTTGTTATGAGCAATAATCAATGTGGGCTTGTTTATTGCCTGTATTACATTTGCCATGGTAAACGTCTTACCGGAACCGGTAACACCAAGTAATGTCTGAAACTGATTGCCCTCCTGAAAGCCCTGCACCAACTCCTTGATGGCTTGGGGCTGGTCGCCGGTAGGGGCGTATTCGGAGTGTAGTATAAATTTATCCATGAAATTCTCCTTTTCTCACACTCTTTTTGACTACTGTCATTCCATTCTATTTGTTCTGTTACTCTATATATTTGTTTCCATTCTTTTTACTATCTTATCAAAATCCGATTCAATAGGCTGCGTTTTATTAAATATATCATATTCCTTATATGCTTTTTCTAAAGCCTTTTTATGTGATATTTTTCCGTTATCCTTCAAAATATCATATTTACGGAATTCTAAAAATGCATTAATACTATCCGCAAATTCTTGCATGGTAAAAACATTTTCCCGTTCAATCAAATCTTCAACATAGTCAAAATATCCTGTGACAGCACGTTCCAATTGACGGATTTGTTTTTCATCCAAATAATTTTTAGCAATTGACGTATCCGATTTTAAAATTCTTCCATCAGGTGCATTTTTCCATGTAATCAATCCCATATGCTCTTTTGTATGGTCCGCTGTTTCAAATACAATTTCCGCTGCTGTTTTTCCGGTAATGGCAAAATGAAACTTATTTTGCACTGTAGCATAAAACTTGTATGTAACCTGCGAGTTTTTGTCATAATCTATACTACACTCTGCAAAAATATCTGTAATTTGTTGCCATATTCTTCTTTCGCTAGCTCTAATAGAACGAACTCTTTCCAATAACTCACGAAAATAGTCTTTACCAAACAAAGTCTTTCCTTGTTTCAATCTTTCGTCATCCATTGCAAAGCCCTTTCGCATATACTCTTTTAGAACATTCGTTGCCCAAATGCGAAATTGTGTTGCCTGTTTAGAATCCACACGGTATCCCACAGAAATAATAGCATCCAAATTATAATAATTAGTCAACGATTTCTGTGTTTTTCCTTCGATTGCCCCATGCTGAGTGGTTGTTGCAATTTTTGCAACAACCACTTCTTCCTCCAATTCACCGGACTTAAATATATTAGTTAAATGCCTGCTAATTCCTGACTTATCGATTCCAAATAACTCAGCCATAGCCTTCTGCGTAATCCAAATAGTTTCATCTTTGATTATAGCATTAACAGTAACATCTTTCTGCTCTGAATGATATAAGACCATTTCCATTTGTTTTGTTATCTCCACGCCACATCCTCCTTTTTCACCGCTATTTCTTGCACATCAAATTGTGCAGACAGTGTTCACACAATCTTTCCAGACTCTTTTCTCCATCTTACCACAAAAAAAACGAAAAGTACAGAACAAATGTTCACAATTGTTCTGTACTTTCTCTTTTGATTTTCGTCTTATTGTTCTTTCAATTCCCGAAGCATTTCTGCTACTGTTTTTCCAAACACCGGGTGTCTTTTATGGCTGGCAATCTGTGCCAGTGGCTGTAACACAAAATCCCTATTTTTCATGTCCACATGGGGTATCGTAAGTTTTTCAGAATCCAATACCAAGTCATCATAAAAAATAATATCCAAATCCAATGTTCTTGGTCCCCAGTGGATTTTGCGCTCTCTGTTGGCTTCTTTTTCGATGGTATTTAAAAGCTTTAAAAGTTCCAGCGGATATAATAAGGTACGCAGTTCCAGACAGCCATTTAAAAATTCGTCCTGATCGGTTACTCCATATGGCGCAGTCACAATTAAATCGGAACGCTTCACAACCTCACAGTCCTCCTGTTCTTCCAAACGTTCGATTGCCTGACTGATATAGCCTTCCTTATCTCCCATATTAGAGCCAAGAGCGATAAATGCAGTATGCCATTTCCGTTCAATTTCCACAGAAACTGTATTGATAGGCAAGCCCACCGGTGCCCAAGGCTTTTTGATTTCAAGAGAAATTTTTTCTAAATTTTTCACTTCCATCAGCAGGAATCTTGCCAACTGTTCCGCTGCTGTTTCTATCAACTGATAGGTGTGCTCTTTCAAAAATTGTGTAATTTTATGGCAAATGGTTCCATAATCAATAGATTTGGTTAAATCATCGGTGCATCCTGCCAGTCTGGTATCTGTATGTAAAGTAGCTGACACCAGAAATTTCTGTCCCAACACATTTTCTTCTTTGTATACACCATGATTACAATATACTTCCAAATCTTTAATCTTTATTTTATCCATAACACACCTTCTGTTCTATTTTTGAATTACAAAACTTATCTTCCTAAAATTGCCTCAGTCATAGTGATTGCACGTTTATTTTCTTTTACATCATGCACACGCACAAATGCACAATTCTTCATTACACCGATAACGGTAGTTGCCAAAGTTCCTTCCACTCGCTCCGTTACAGGCAAATCCAAGGTAAGCCCAATCACAGACTTTCTGGAGGTACCAAGTAAAAGTGGATATCCTAACGCATGCAGCATTTCTAATTTATTGATAACTTCCAGATTATTTTCATAAGTTTTTCCAAATCCAACACCCGGGTCTAAAATAACTTTATCGTCTGCAATGCCTGCTTTTTCAGCAATTTCTACTGTTTTATACAAATCTGCCATCATATCCTGCATAAAATCTTTGTAATCAGGTTCTTTTCGATTATGCATCAAACAACATGGCAAACCGCTTTCTGCAATGACGCCAGCCAAAATATCGTCATATTTTAAGCCCCAGACATCATTAATCAAATCTGCACCTGCATCAATGGCTGCTTTTGCCACATTTCCTTTGTAAGTATCTACGGAAATGGGAATGTCAAAGTGTTTCTTTACTGCCTCAATCGCCGGAGCTACTCTTGCAATTTCTTCTTCATCGCTAAGCAGTATATAGCCCGGTCTGGTAGATTCTCCGCCAATATCAATGATATCCGCACCGTCTGCCAGCATTTTTTCAGTCTGCTTCAATGCAGCATCTATTGTGTTGAATTTTCCGCCATCTGAAAAGGAATCCGGTGTTACATTTAAAATCCCCATCACATAAGTATGTTTCCCAATTTCAAATTCTCTGTTCCCAATTTTCATACTAATCCCTCCATTTTCTTATTATTGTTTTAGCTATTAGTAACCCTACACAAACATTTTCCTATTTTTCTTCTCGTTTTTCCAGTTGCAATCACTCTCGCTTTTGCAGGAAAAACAGGCTCTGGATGCCTTGTCTGCCCGATAAAAGATTCCGCGAAAACTGTGTTCCTCCGCAATATCTTTATTTCTGTGTTCTCCAATTACGTCTAAAATAGTTTCTATTTCCTGCCCGGAAAAGCCACAATCTTCTAATATTTTAGGTGCATATTTTAAACTGGCTTTCTCATGAGGTGTTTTATCCTCGTACTGTTTAAATCTTCCGATATCGTGAAGCAGTGCCGCCCCGTAAATCAATTCCTTATCTATTTGAAGATTTTCTTCCAGATTATAGATATAGGCAATTCTAGCCACATCCAGAAAATGTCCCATATTATGGCGGCAAAATTCTCTTTTCTTTTCCCACTTTTCTATTTTTTTGTAGCATTTACGAAACAATTCATGCTCCAGAATCTGATTCACACGTTCCATTTTCCTCATCCCAAACTATAACTTCATCATTTGAAAGCATTTATTCTGTAAACTTTCGTCGGTATCAAATACGCCTCTGGTAGCAATGGTTGCCGTCTTAC
>CAYVCL010000076.1:0-12930 GCA_964450185.1 uncultured Lachnospiraceae bacterium
AATCCACTGTCTACGAAGACTTAAGCGCGACGGCTCATCCGGAGCGTTTTAGTCGTAGTTGACAGTTAGTTTGCAGAAGTGTTGCCTCTGCCTTGCCAAGAAAAATTTGTCCCCCTTATGAGCGTCCCGATAACCGCAATCTTGAATCGCCACTATCTACCCAAAAAGTAATCTATCATTGTGTGACCTTCTGCCACATAATTTCCACTTTCTTTAGCTTCTTTTTCGTTGTAATGCCATGTGTTGTTTTTTACATCTGTGCTGTCGTATAACATATAAGGCACTGGTGAGGATGTATGAGTGCGGACTCTAATTGGGGTTGGGTGATCTGGTAATACTAAAAGGCGGAAATCTTCTCCTGAGGCTTCCATGCCTTCTACTACTTTTTTAATCACTCTCTGGTCCAGATTTTCGATTGCCTGAACCTTGCGTTCTACGCTACCCTGATGTCCCATTTCATCCGGTGCTTCTACATGAACATAGGCAAAATCATAACCGTCTTTTGTAAGAGCGTCTACTGCTGCCTGTGCTTTTCCTTCGTAATTAGTATGTAAACCGCCGTTTGCGCCTTCTACTTCAATGTTTACCATAGAGGCACCAACTGCAATACCTTTCAACAAGTCTACTGCTGAAATCATAACACCTTTTTTGCCTGTTTTTTCTTCAAAAGAAGACAAGGCAGGTCTTGTTCCGGCACCCCAGAACCACAGAGAATTTGCTTTGTTTAAACCTGCTTCTGCTCTTTTTACATTGATAGGATGATTGTTTAAAATATCATAGCTTTTTACCATCATATCACGCAGTACTTTATCTTCTGGCAAATATTGTCCAATGGTCTGTCCCAGTACGTCATGTGGTGCAGTCAAATCAACTACTTCACCTTTATCCCAGATAAGTAAATGTCTGTAACTGGTTCCTAAATAAAATTCGTAGCCTTCTTTTTTCAAGCCTGTCTTTACTGCTTCCAGTAAAATTGCTGCATCTTCTGTGCTGATTTCTCCTGAACTGTGGTCGATAATTGTCTTTTCTTCGTATGGCACATCATCTTCTGAAATAGTAACCATATTTGTTCGAAGTGCCACATCCGTTGCTTTCATATCCACACCGATACTCAAAGCTTCCAATGGTGAACGTCCTGTATAATACTTCTTTGGATCGTATCCGATAACGGAAAGGTTTGCTGTATCGCTTCCCGGATTCATTCCTTCCGGAATTGTATGTACCAATCCAATTTCTGCTTTTGCAGCTAAGGTATCCATCATTGGTGTTTTTGCATAGTCCAATGGAGTTTTTTCGCCCAACTCCTGAATTGGCTCATCTGCCATACCGTCGCCTAATACAATGATATATTTCATTTTATTAATCCTCCAAACGAATTCGGTTGATAATTCCTGTTGTCTTTTCTGCTTTTGCTGCAAAATCAGCTTCTGTCATAACTTCTGTTACGAAACCGATTTCGCCTGCAATTCCTGCATCTACTAACTCAACTTTTCCGAATGTGCTTTCAATTTCTGCAACCTTTGCACTGTCACCTTCTACACGTACAAAGAAACGTCTGCTTGCATTCTTGATATCTGTTAATTCTAATTTCTTGCTGCTCCAGAATGTCATAATGTTGCGCTGTAAATGTTTTGCTGCGTCTACTACGTCTGCTACAACTGCGCTGGCAGTAGGAAGCTTTCCTGCTCCACTTCCGTAGAACATTACATCACCTAATACATTTCCATGAGCAAAAATTGCATTAAATACATTACTTACGCTGAATAATGGATGAGAAGGTGCTACCATACAAGGTGCTACCATAGCATAGAAGCTGTCATCTACTTTCTTACTGGAAGCCAACAATTTGATGCTTCTTCCCATAGTCTTTGCGTATTTGATGTCTTCTGCTGTAATTTTTGTGATACCTTCTGTATAGATATCTTTGTAATCTACCTGACTTCCGAATGCAAGAGATGATAAAATAGCAATTTTTCTACATGCATCATATCCTTCTACGTCAGCTTCCGGATTACGTTCTGCATATCCCTTATCCTGAGCATCTTTTAACACGCTGTCGAAATCAAGACCTTCGTCTGCCATTTTAGATAAAATATAGTTTGTAGTACCATTTAAAATACCGGTAATTACATCAATTTCATCTGCTGTCAAAGAAGAATTTAATGGACGGATAATTGGAATACCGCCACCAACACTTGCTTCGAATAAGAAGTTAATATTCTTTTCTTTAGCAATCTTTAATAATTCTGCTCCGTGTTTTGCAACTAATTCTTTATTTGAAGTACATACACTCTTTCCACTTTCTAAAGCACGTTTTACAAAAGTATATGCAGGTTCTACACCACCCATAACTTCAATTACAATCTGGATTTCCGGATCGTTTGCAATCACTTCATAATCATGAACGATTTTTTCCTGAATTGGATCTCCTGGGAAATCTCTTAAATCAAGAACATATTTTAAGTTTAATTCTTCTCCGGCTCTTTTGTTGATACTTTCGCGGTTGGTTTCCAGTACCTCTACCACACCTGAACCAACTGTACCGTAACCTAATAATGCAATGTTTATCATTTTTTCACTCCCTAGCTAAAATTTTTATAGAATGGATGCCTTTCTGGCTCTCCATCTTCTCTATCATCTGCGAAACGTCATCTGTAGACGGCAACACTTCAACACTGATGGTTAAAGTAGCCACTCCATTGACAGGTATACTTTGATGAATCGTTAATATGTTTGCATGATATTCTGCAACAATCTTCAAAATATCAGACAGCAATCCCGGTTCATCATCCAACTGCAATACCATAGTGATTGTTCTTCCCTTGGCATTTTCATGAAAAGGAAAGATATCATCTTTATATTTATAAAATGAACTTCTGCTGATTCCAACTCTGTCCGTTGCTTCTTGAATGGTGATTGCCTTCTCTGATTCGAGAAGTCTTTTAGCCTCTACGACTTTTAGAAGAACTTCTGGAACTGCCTTTTGTTTAACGACAAAATATTTATTCACTTCTGCCATCTTCCTAATCTCCTGAATGCTAGACTAACAGATTTTATCTGTTTCCTGTATGTTTGTTTGAGAAAAACACTTGTTTTCACTAGAAAGATATTAGCACAATTAATTTGGTATTGCAAGTTTTTTTTGCCAAGTATTAGCAGACCAATTACTGTAAAACTGCACAAATTTGCCTCAGATTCAATCAAATCTGAGGCAAATCACGAAAACACTTGTTTAATTTTTGTATTTTTCAAATTCCTGTACAAGTTCGCCAACTTCGCTTAATAACTGTTTTGCTTTTTCTGCTTCCATCTGGTTTCTTGAGCTGTGTGCTTCTACTTCTTTCGCACTGGCTGATACCTGTTCACTGGATGCAGAAAGCTGATGAATATTATCAATGATTCCGTTATTGGACTGTACAAGATTTTCAATTTTCACTTTGATATCATCCACACGTTGTGTCAATACATCAATATTATCGCGTACATTTCCAAAGTTATCAGCTACTGCTTCTACCATGCTGTTCTGTTTATTCATGGCATCGATAGAGCTTGCTACAATTTCTGTAGCTTCCTGAGCATGCTGACCTAATTCCTGTACAATACCTGCAATCTTTTCTGTAGACTGTCTGGTTTCTTCTGACAGATTTCTAATCTGGTCTGCTACTACTGCAAATCCTCGTCCCGCTTCTCCTGCTCTTGCACTTTCAATCGATGCATTTAACGCCAGGAGATTTGTCTGACTGGAAATAGTAAAGATAACTTCCGTAATCTGCTGTACTTCTTTTGTTTTCTTCTGCAGTTCTTCCATAGTTTCTGCTACGTGAGAGTTGGTCTGTCCAATCTGTTCTGCACTTTCACGGATACTCTGGATAGAGCCCATGCTTTCTTCCATCATCTGTGCTGAATCTGCAGCAGCTTCTACCATGACTTTGGCATTCTCTGCTGTTTCACTGATTGCACTGTTAATCAGTTCCGTCATTCGGCTCTGTTCCTGTACACTTGCTACTGTTTCCTGAGTTCTTTCCGTAATCTGCTGCATGGAAGAGTGAACCACATTAGAAGATTCCTGCAGATTTTCAAGCAGGCTATTGGTATCTGCCACCTCTTCTTTTACAGAATCGGAGATATGCAGAATATCTTCTACCATCTTGCTCTGTACCTGCTGCTCATCCCTTACGGACTGCGTCATGTCATATGTAAATGTTTCGGAAAGTCTTGCTATCACATGAAGTACTATTACAACCTCATAGTTAATAACCAAACTAATAAAAGCAATGTTACTTCCGCCAAACAAATAGCCGCCAAATAACCAAATCAGTGTACGCAAAATGTCAACTATCATTACAGTCCAGAACATAGTTTTTTCAAACTTCTTGTCATGGTATAAAATCGTTGAAACTAAAATCGGATAAATGTAGAATGTAACCATCGCATTTTCTCCGGTAATCATAAGATACGCCCAACCAACCACAAAGCTTGCCAGCATGATATATCTTAATTTTTCATTTGACCTATCCTTTTTGTACACTACCCAGTTTACTATAATACCCACAAACAAAATGATTGCCGGAACAAGTCCTAATTTTCCATAACTTGTTTCCAATGCAAATGACTGAGCAAACAACGCCAAGACCAATATTACCTCTATAATCGTATTACTAATCAATGCGGTCTGATTGACCTTTGTTGTACGTGCCTTTGGATCACTATACTTTCTTACAGTACCTTGCACTTCCTGCTTCATCTCACTCATATTTTTGCCCCCATTTCATTAAAAATACCATTTCTCCTTAAGCTTCCTGTTCTTTTACAATTTCCACCATATCTTTTTGCTCTTCTTCTGAAATCAACCTATCCACATCCAGAATAATCAGCAAATCTTTTCCTACTTTTGCAATTTGTTTAATATAGGAAGTTTTGCCACCCTGAATAATTTTAGGCACTTCACTGATTGCAGAGGATGAGATGTCGGAAATTTCTTGTACCCCCTCCACTTCAAGTGCTACCAGCATTTCGCCGAGTTTTGTGATTATCAACTGGGAATCCTGAGATGTAATATCTGCAAATCCAAATTTCTTTGCAATATTGTACACAGGTACAATGGTTCCTCTCAAGTTAATGATTCCTTTGATGTTTTCCGGTGAATTTGGAACAGCTACTATTTGCTGCTCTCTTTCAATTCCATTCACCAAGTTGATGTCTACGCCATACTTTTCACCATTCAGTTTAAATACTACTGGTTTCAAATCTGCCATAAAAACCCTCCTAACTACTCATTATTATTTGTATTAAGCCACGCAAGATATCCATTAATAAACGGATCTATTTTCCCATCCATCACGGCATCCACATTGCTTATTTCAACATTCGTTCTATGATCTTTCACCATGGTATATGGCTGCATTACATAGGAACGAATTTGATTTCCCCATCCAATTTCTTTTACTTCACCACGTATGCCAGAGGCTTTTTCTGCCTGTTCCTGCTGTTTTAATAAATAAAGCTTCGCCTTTAACATCTGCATTGCTTTATCTTTATTGCTGTGCTGAGAACGTTCATTCTGGCACTGTACCACAATCCCCGTAGGAAGATGTGTGATACGGATTGCTGATGATGTTTTATTGATATGCTGTCCACCAGCCCCGCTGGAACGGTAAGTATCAATTCTTAAATCATCATCATTAATTTCTATATCAATGTCTTCTTCAATATCAGGCATTACATCTAAGGATGCGAAAGAAGTCTGTCGCTTTCCTGCTGCATTAAAAGGTGAGATACGAACCAGACGGTGTACTCCTTTTTCTGCTTTCAAAAATCCGTAGGCATTTTCGCCATTTACCTGGAAAGTAACGGATTTGATTCCAGCTTCTTCTCCTTCCAGATAATCCAGTTCTTCTATAGAATATCCTTTCCGCTCTGCCCATCTTAAATACATACGGTATAACATGCTTACCCAGTCACAGGCTTCTGTTCCACCTGCTCCCGAATGAAGCGTCAATATAGCATTATCCTTGTCATATTCTCCGGAAAGCAATGTTTTTGTTTTAATTGCTTCATATTCGTTTTCCAGTTCTTCTAACTGTGCCTCGATTTCCGGAAGAACGGAAGAATCATTTTCTTCATAACCCATTTCCAGAAGAATTTCTATTTCTTCAAACAAATCTATAAGTTTTTGATATGTTTCCACATCATCTTTCAGACTTTTTAATTCTTTCATCAAATTCTGGGAACGTTCGGTATCATCCCAGAAGGAAGGTGCTTCCATGTCTTTTTCCAGTTCTTCTATCCTTTGACCTTTTGCTGCTAAGTCAAAGTGAATCCCTCAATTCTGCCAATGGTGTCTTGTATTCGTTCAATCGTGTTTTGAACCCATCCAATTCTACCATTTTTTCACCTCTTTCTATTTATTTTTACTTACAACAATAGAAAGTACGGCCAGCGAACTTTCTATTGTTTATCTCTCTATTTATTTATCGGCTTTATGCCTTTCTTCCACAACACTGTTTAAATTTTTTTCCACTTCCGCATGGACATGGATCGTTTGGATATACTTTTTCTTCTGCTCTTTTCTTAGGTCCTTTTGCAGATTCATCCTTATTGGTTCCTGTTACTTTAGCAACCTGTTCACGTTCCACTTTCTGTTCAATACGTACATGTAACAACAGTTTTACTGTGTCTTCGCTGATGGCACTTGTCATTTCATCAAACATATCATAACCGCTCATACGGTATTCAATCTTAGGATCTCTCTGTCCAAATGCCTGTAAGCCGATTCCCTGTTTTAACTGTTCCATGTCATCGATGTGATCCATCCATTTTCTGTCAATTACTTTTAACAGAATTACACGTTCCAGTTCACGGATAGTAGCTGCATCCGGGAATTCTGCTTCTTTTTCTTCGTATAATTTCACTGCTTCTTCTTTCAACATCTGTTTCAGTGAATTTTTCTTTAAATCTTTTACTCTTTCAAAAGTTAATTCCTGCACAGGAACGATTGGTAATAATAACTGATTTAATTCTTTTAAATCCCAATCTTCCGGAATGGAGTCTTCACCAATAGCAATATCAACTTTGGCTTCTACCTGATCTACAATCATCTTGTAGATAACGTCACGCATACTTTCGCCATCCAATACACGTCTTCTTTCATCGTAAATAACTTCTCTCTGTTCATTCATAACCTGATCATATTCTAACAGGTTCTTTCTGATACCAAAGTTATTTGTTTCAATCTTAGACTGTGCCTTTTCAATGGCATTTGTAAGCATTTTATGTTCAATCTGTTCGTTTTCCGGAACACCAAGAGCATTGAACATTGCCATCATCTTTTCAGAACCGAATAATCTCATCAAATCATCTTCCAATGAAATAAAGAATCTAGATTCACCCGGATCTCCCTGACGACCTGCACGACCTCTTAACTGGTTGTCAATACGTCTGGATTCATGACGTTCTGTACCAATAATCTTAAGACCGCCAGCTTCTCTTGCTCTGTCGTCCAATTTAATATCGGTACCACGACCTGCCATGTTAGTAGCGATAGTAACTGCACCATGTACACCGGCTTCTGCTACAATTTCAGCTTCCAATTCATGGAATTTCGCATTCAATACTTTGTGCTGAATGCCTTCTTTACTTAACATTTTACTGATTAATTCAGAAGTTTCAATGGTAATAGTACCAACCAATACAGGCTGTCCTTTTTTGTGTGCTTCAATAATTTCATCCACAACAGCTTTGAATTTTTCTTTCTTTGTCTTGTATACAACATCCTGTAAATCCATACGCTGTACTGGTCTGTTCGTTGGAATTTCGATAACGTCCATTCCATAAATTTCACGGAATTCTTTTTCTTCTGTTAAAGCTGTACCGGTCATACCTGATTTCTTCTTATATTTATTGAAGAAGTTCTGGAATGTAATGGTTGCTAAAGTCTTACTTTCACGTTTTACTTTTACTTTTTCTTTCGCTTCAATCGCCTGATGTAAACCATCAGAATATCTTCTACCCGGCATAATACGTCCTGTAAATTCGTCTACGATTAATACCTGGTCATCTTTTACTACATAATCCTGGTCTTTGAACATCAGATAGTGAGCACGCAATGCAAGAATAATGTTGTGCTGGATTTCTAAGTTTTCCGGGTCTGCAAGGTTTTCAATCTGGAAGAATTTTTCAACCTTTTTCACACCGTCTGCTGTCAGGTTTACAATCTTATCCTTTTCATTTACAACGAAATCGCCGCTTTCTTCGATGACTTCACCCATGATAGCTCCCATTTTGGAGAACTCGCCACTTTCTTCACCACGTTTTAACTGACGTGCAAGAATATCACAGGTTTCATATAATTTTGTAGATTTACTGCTCTGTCCTGAAATGATAAGCGGTGTTCTCGCTTCATCAATAAGAACAGAGTCAACTTCATCGATAATCGCATAATGTAAATCACGCATTACAAGCTGTTCCTTGTAAACAACCATGTTATCACGCAGATAATCGAATCCTAATTCATTATTAGTTACATATGTTATATCACAAGCATAAGCTTCTCTACGTTCATCATTGCTCATGTCATTTAACACGACACCAACTTTTAATCCTAAAAATTCATGGAGCTGTGCCATCCATTCGGCATCACGCTTTGCAAGATAATCATTTACGGTAACGATATGTACCCCTTTTCCTTCCAATGCATTCAAATAAGCTGGAAGTGTAGATACCAATGTCTTACCTTCACCAGTACGCATTTCGGAAATTCTTCCCTGATGAAGAATGATACCACCAATTAACTGTACACGGTAATGTTCCATGTTCAATACACGGCGTCCTGCTTCTCTTACTACCGCAAATGCTTCCGGAAGCAAATCATCTAATGTTTCGCCTTTTGTCAAACGTTCTTTAAATTCTTTTGTTTTTCCCTGAAGCTCTGCATCTGATAATTCCATCATTGCTGGACGAAGTCCTTCAATTTTGTTTACAATCGTGTCAATACGCTTCAATTCACGTTCACTATGTGTCCCAAAGATTTTTTCAATAAAATTCATACTATACTCCTACTATTAATTCATGGTATTAAACCTATTTTTCATTGTACCACCGAACTTCTTTTTTAACAATAAATTTTTCATAAAATATCATAATTCTGGTGGAAAGGTGGGGTGTTGGCGGGCAGGACGCTCATAACCGGCGTAGCGTTTGGGTGGAAAGGCATGGAGGCAACGCGAATCCGAACTAACTGTCAACTGCGACTAAGGACGCTCCCGAGAGCGGTCGCGCCCATTCTTCGTAGACAGTGGATTTCGTCTTCGCTAAAAACGCCTCTTGAAATGCCTTTCCACCCAAACGCTACGCCGCTTATGAGCTGTGCCTTGGCTAGCCGAACACCCTCGCATGTTTACACACTGAATTAGGATAGTTTCTGAATTGGATTTTACTACCACAAGCTTTACTCTTTTCCGATAGCATATTGTAGCCACAAACTCATCTATTTCCGGATAAAGACTTTGCATCTGCCTATTTTGTTGCTTTTTTATGTGTGTTTTTGCGATGCACACCCCAAAAACAAACGAAGCAGATGCACCAGTCTGCATCTGCTCCTCTAGGCTGTTTTATATAATTTTAGAATTCTGGCTCAATCAATCCGTATGTATTTCCTTTTCTCTTATACACTACGTTTACTTCGTCTGTTTCTGCATTTCTGAACATGTAGAAGTTGTGTCCTAACAGTTCCATCTGGATGCAGGCATCTTCCGGATACATTGGTTTTACGCCAAATCTTTTAGTTCTGATAATGCTGATTTCGTCTTCTCCATCGAAATCATTATCGATAAATTCCTGTTTGAAATAGGAACTTCCCTGTTTTGCATCTACTAATTTATTTTTGTATTTCTTCAACTGGCGTTCGATAACTTCTTCTACCAAGTCAATGGAAACATACATATCGTTGCTTACCTGTTCTGAACGAATAATATTTCCTTTTACCGGAATGGTTACTTCTATTTTCTGTCTTTCTTTTTCTACGCTTAATGTAACATGTATCTCTGTATCTTGTGTAAAATATCTTTCTAATTTACCAATCTTTTCGTTAATTGCTGATCTTAACCCCTCCGTAACCTCAATATTTCTTCCTGTAATCACAAACTTCATGATGTCCAACTCCTTTCGGTTTCCCTTATACTCATATAGGACAACCTCCTATATATTTAACATTATATCATATCCATGTTAATTTTCAATCATTTTTCCGTGATTTCACAAATTTTTAAACATTTTTAAACATCTAAAAAGAAGTGTTTAGAAAATTTAAACACTTCTTCTTATAATTATTATTTATTTTGCTGCAAAACTTCGATTGCTTTCTGAAGCTGATTATCGGTTTCGTCTTTTTCGTAGGCTTCTGCATCAAATTCTACCTGGATATCCGGTTCAATACCGGTACCATGAATACAAACACCCTTTGGTGTATAATATTTGGAAATGGTAACTTTCATAGCGGAACCATCACCCAAATCTATCATCTGCTGCACAATACCTTTTCCAAAGGTTTTCGTTCCGATCAGTGTTCCGATTTCGTAATCTTTCACTGCCCCTGCAAAAATTTCTGATGCACTGGCACTGTTACCGTTTACAAGCACTGCCAAAGGTACTTCTATTTTATGTTCTTCGTCAGATTTAAATTCTTCTCTCTGACCATTTTTATCTTCATGGTAAACAATCATACCTTCCGGCAAGATGGAATCAAGAATTTCTGCTACCACGCTCAACCCACCACCCGGATTATTACGAAGGTCTACAATCAGGGAAGTCATTCCCTGCTGTTTTAGGTTTTCGTAGGCTTCTGTCCACTGGGATGTGGTGATTTCATCAAATTCTGAAATGATAATGTATCCCACTTTGTTGTCTAACATTTCATATTCCACCGTAGGAACGGAAATTGTTTTTCGTGTCAACTGCATATCCAGTTCTTTGTTATCACGAACGATTGTAATATTTACTGTAGTACCTTCTTTTCCTTTTACTTTGGCTACTACTTCTGACAAATCTTCACCAGTAACTTCCTGTCCTTCTACTTTATATAAAATGTCATCTGTTTTTAATCCTGCTTCCTGTGCCGGAGAACCTTTGAAGGTTTTTACAATAGTAATCAGCCCTGTATCCGCATTTTGCAACAGACTGGCTCCAATGCCGCAATATTCTCCTGTATAGGATTCCTGAAAAGCATCATATTCTTCTTTTGTAAAATATACAGAGTAAGGGTCGCCTAACGCATCTACCATACCCTTATATACCCCTTCTCGCACAGCCTCTACATTTTCTTCTTCCAGATACAATTTGTCGATAACCTGCTGAATGGTATCTACTTTCTGTTTTACTTCCTGAGTGATAATGGTTTCACTACCACCACCGGCACCTGCTGTTAATCGTCCGGCTGCAAAGGCGATTCCCACTGCCGCCACTGCAAAGGCTATTTTTTTGCCACTTACCAGAGAATTTTTCTTCTTCCTTTCTTCCGGTTCTTCCTGATTATAACTATTTATTTTTTCCTCCATGATATCCTCCAACGTCTGACTATTTACTAATATAACCCATAGGGTCTACATATTCTCCATTTACACGCACACCAAAATGCAAATGATTTCCGGTAGAACGACCTGTAGTTCCTACCGCTGCTATGGTTTCGCCTTTACTTACCTTCTGGCCTGTACTTACATACAACGCAGAAGCATGCATATAAATAGTATAGATACCATCACCATGGTTAATCATTACGTAATTACCCATGGAATCATTATATGCGGCACTGATTACGGTTCCATCGTAAGCTGCCAGAATTGCGGAGCCTGCCGGTGCTGCTAAATCCACACCATTATGGAATTTTACAACGCCCAGTGTCGGATGCATTCTATACCCAAACGGACTGGAAATTCTTGTATATGCAGGACATGGCCATGCAAATACACCACCGTCATACTTCTGTGTAGAACCACCGGTTTTGGAAGCTTCTTCTGCCGCTCTTCTTGCCGCCGCTTCCAGTTCTTCGATTACTCTGTTCTGCTCTGCAATGTCAGCTTCATACTCAGCAATCAACTGCTCTTTGCTGGCAATCTGTCCATTTACCGTTTCCAGTTCTGCTTCTTTCGCAGCTACAAGTACTTCGATAGCCTCTATTTTTTCCTTTGTTTCTTTTTCCTGAACTTCTAACTCCTGCTGTTCCACTACAAGCAATGCTTCTAATTCTTCGATTTCTTTTCTTGTTGCTTCGTATTTTTCCAGCATTTGTCTGTCATATTCTGAAATACTGGATACATAATCTGCCTTATTTAAAAAATCTGCAATGGATTCTGATCCAAGCAACATGGCTGCATACTGGGTATTTCCCTGCTCATACATATATTTTATGCGAACCTTCATGTCCTCATACTGCTTTTCTTCTACTGCTTTGGCTTTTTCAATATCTTTCTGTGTATTTTCAATTTCCTGTATTTTATCCTGAAGCTTTTCCTGAAGTTCTACCAGTTCCTTGGTAACTCCACTCAATTCTGTGTCCAGCTCTTTTACATGGCTTTCCACACTGCTTTTCATGCTCTCCAAGTCCTCTAACATCTGTTTTGCCGCATCCAGACCTTTTTCCATGGTTTCTTTTTCTTCTTTCGCCGAATCCACTGCCTGATTTGCTTTTTTTACCGCTACAGAGGTTGGTGCTGCCGTTTTCGTTGAAGACGTAGTTGGCGTAGGTGTGGCTGTCACAGTTTCCCCACTGCTTTCTCCTGCTGCCTGTCCAGCAGCTACTTCCTGAGCACTATCGTTTTCTAACGCATAAACAGAACCTGCCATATTCGTCAGGCACACGGCACAAAGAACTGCTGCTAATACCTGTTTTTTCTTCATATGCTTCTCCTTTAAACTATACGCGCAAATGCTTTCTTATAG
>CAYVCL010000077.1:0-12525 GCA_964450185.1 uncultured Lachnospiraceae bacterium
AGCGAAAAAAAGAGGCTTCGCCCCAACGATTTTCAATCGTTAAAGCGACAGCCTCGTTTTTGTTTAATTGGAACGTGTTCGATAAGAGAACTTATATTTTGTCACGTCTTTTCTCCAACGTCGGTTCAAATCACGATTTTTATACATTCTATAAAAACTCACGAAAAAGTCCGCAGTTAGTGAAACTGCAAAGAAAATCGCAAGAATAGCGGACAGATATAATGGAAGCCTTTTTATGGTATCCATCAGTGGCAGGAAACATTTTCCCATAAAGAAAGTAATACACAAGCCAAACCCTGAGCTGGTTGGCAGTGAGGTATATTTTGTGATATGTAAAGGAATCCATTCATAATTCCAGTAACAAAAGCCACAGAAATGTTCCACTAAAGTACCTAATATAATTTCCCCAACGCTGACTATCACCATAGCGATAAAAAAGTAAATTAAATATCGCTGCATTTTGGCTTTTTTACTTTTTCCTGCAATAAGAAAAGTCAGGGATTCCGGAGTTCCGATTACAAGATAATATATCACCAGAAACAGCCCATATCCTAACAGGAAAGGCAGTGTCATACTGCGGTTATCTATATAGCCCTTTGTAATAGCCAGCCATGCATTTTCCACTAGCCATCCGAGAAAAGAAATAATAGCGATTGCAATAATGTAAGTGTATATTGTGTATTTCATAAGAACCCTCCTTTTTGATTAAAGAAGATTGTATTTCAAATGATGGAAAATGTCAAATTGTAGAGGTTGGATTATAAGGAGGGATTGACGTGGAATTTTGGGGGCTGTAAAATAAGATGGAATTAACACAATTTTTTGAAAACAGGGATGCAAAATGATAGATAATAAGGAATTTATGAGAGCATGTAACTTGTGTCCGCGTAAGTGTGGCGTTGACAGGAGTGACGGTCAGAAGGGCGTTTGTGGGCAGACTTCTAAAATAAAGGTTGCCAGAGCCTCCCTGCACATGTGGGAGGAGCCCTGCATTTCCGGAAGCAAAGGTTCCGGAACCGTGTTTTTTTCCGGATGTGCTCTTCACTGCGTTTTTTGCCAGAACCATAATATAGCCAATGGAGAAGCAGGAAAAGAAATTACGGTGGACAGGCTTGCAGAAATCTTTCTGGAATTGCAGGATAAAGGTGCCAATAATATAAATCTGGTTACAGCCGGACAATTTGTGCCCCAAATTGTAGAGGCCCTAAAAATAGCAAAAGAGAATGGATTGCACCTTCCAGTGGTATACAATACAAGCTCCTACGAAAGTGTGGAAACGTTGAAACTTTTGGACGGATATGTGGATATTTATCTTCCGGATTTAAAATATGTGGATAAAGAGCTAAGCCGAAAGTATTCCCATGCACCGGATTATTTTCAGCGGGCGCAAGAAGCCATTGAGGAGATGGTAAGGCAGACGGGGGAAATGGAGTTTATATTAGAATCTATGGTGGCACAGAGGGAAGGCGTAAGAGGCGATAGGGTAAGAAAATTTGGAATTGAAGAATATCAGGAATGCAGTGAACAGGGAGAGGAACTGGTGATGACGAAAGGCGTGATTGTACGACATTTGCTGTTACCGGGCTGTGTGGCAGATTCTAAAGAAGTGTTGAAGTATTTGCTGGAGCAGTATGGAAATCAAATTTTTATCAGTATTATGAATCAGTATACTCCACTCCCTCATGTTGCTTCTTATCCGGAATTGAATCGGAAAGTCACTGAGGAAGAATATGAAGAAGTAGTGGATTTTGCAGTGGAACTGGGGATAGAGAACGGGTTTATTCAGGAGGGAGAAGCAGCGGCAGAAAGCTTTGTTCCGGAGTTTGATGGGCGTGGGGTTTAAAAAATATGGTAGTTTTGGCGTTGACGGTACGCCCCGGATAGATATAGATAAAGAAGCTTTCAGAGCAGACACAAACAGCTCTGAAAGCTTCTTTATCTATATCTATCCGGGGCTGTGCGTGGTAAGGACAAAGGATACGATATTTTTGAAACTTTTTGAAATAGGAGGTTGCGAGTTGTATCGTAGTGTGATATAGTAAATACAATATATATCACACTGCGATGTATTGTGGTGCGATAATAAGAAGGGAAGAGGAATGGAAGAGAAGATTAAACGAGTGTATATTCCTATGACGGAAACGGGATTTTATATTTTGTTTTGTCTGCAGGAGGAGATGCATGGATATAACATTATACAAAAGGTGAAAGAAATGACCGGTGGTGAAATTGTGATTGGGGCAGGGACTATGTATGGGAGCTTGTCTAAGATGGAGAAGGATGGATTGATTCGGTTTGTACGGGAGGAAGAGAAAAGGAAATTGTATCAATCCACGGAATTGGGAACGGAGATTTTGAATATTGAATTGAAGCGAATTGAACGATTGTATAAAAACAGTAAAGGAGAGAAGGTAAATGAATAAGAATTACGCAAAGAGAATTTTTTGTATGTTTACAATTTCTGATTATGACAAAGAGGAAGCATTTTTGCGGGAACAGCATAGGAACGGATTGAAATGTATAACATATAAATTTCCCGGTTTCTACTATTTTGAAAAGTGTGAACCGGATGATGTAGTTTATCAGTTAGATTTTAATGATGTGAGAAAAAACAGCAGGGAAGAGTATCTTCAATTATATAAAGATACAGGCTGGGAATATGTATATGATATAAATGGTTGGAACTGTTTTCGTAAGCCGGTTTCCCAAGAGGAAGATGCTCCTGCAATTTTTACAGATATGGAATCTAAAATTGAACTTATTAATAAAATATATAAACAAAGAATGCTGCCATTGTTAGCTGTTTTTTTCTTTTGTTTACTTCCAAACATAAATTATGCTAATTTTTGGTTGTCGACCGGTGGGACAGACAAAATTCTCAGACTTTGCTATTGCCTGTTCTTTTATCCTCTCTTTTTCTTTTATTTATGGATATTTATCCATTGTGGAAGAAATTTGCAACGTCTGAAAAAAGATTACGAAAACGGCATAAAATAAAACTCATAAAAATCTACTTGCATTTTCCTGAAAGCTCCATTAATATAATAGGTAGATACACGACTGGCGGAAACAGGAAGACTGCGTAGGATTACCTACAGGGAGTGTATGGGAAAAGAAAAGCCGACCGCCTGGGCAGCATGTGAAAGGTGCGTCCAGGCGGTTTTTTATATGTTTAAAAACTGGACGGCTTTTATTGTTACACACGAAAATCATAAATTTGGAGGTAAGAAGATGAAAATGTTATCACTGGAACAGGAATTGAAAGGTAATGAATACCCGGGACGTGGAATTGTAATTGGTAAGTCCGAAGACGGAACAAAAGCAGTTACAGCATACTTTATCATGGGAAGAAGCTCAAACAGCAGAAACCGTGTATTTGTAGAAGAAGGACAGGGTATCAGAACAGAAGCTTTTGATCCATCAAAATTAGAAGATCCAAGTCTTATCATTTATGCACCTGTAAGAGTTCTGGGAAACAGAACCATTGTAACAAATGGTGACCAGACAGACACAATTTATGATGGAATGGATAAAGAACTTACTTTTGAACAGTCTTTAAGATGTCGTGAATTTGAACCGGATGCTCCAAACTATACACCAAGAATTTCTGGTGTAATGCATGTAGAAGGCGGAAAGTATGATTTTGCTATGTCTATTTTAAAGAGCAACAATGGAAATCCTGACTGCTGTGACCGTTATACTTACACATATGACAATCCGGTAGCAGGAGAAGGACGTTTCATCCATACTTATATGCATGACGGAAATCCACTTCCAAGCTTTGAAGGAGAACCAAAATTAGTAGGAATTTCTAACGACATTGATGAATTTACAAACATGGTATGGACAAGCTTAAACGAAGAAAACAAAGTATCTTTGTTTGTAAGATTTATTGATATTGCAACAGGAAACTACGAAACAAGAATCATCAACAAGAACAAATAAAAGGAGTAAACACATGAACGAAATTCAGTTAAAATACGGTTGTAACCCAAATCAGAAACCATCCAGAATCTACATGGAAGATGGAAGCGATTTACCAGTAAAGGTATTAAACGGTAAACCGGGATATATCAACTTCTTAGATGCTTTCAACGGTTGGCAGTTAGTAAAAGAATTAAAAGAAGCGACAGGCCTTCCTGCTGCAACTTCTTTTAAACACGTATCTCCAGCAGGGGCTGCAGTAGGTCTTCCATTGGATGATACTTTAGCAAAAATTTACTGGGTAGATGATTTAGGAGAATTATCTCCATTAGCATGTGCATATGCAAGAGCCAGAGGTGCAGACAGAATGTCTTCCTTCGGTGATTTCATTGCTTTATCTGATGTGTGTGATGCCGATACAGCAAGATTAATCAAGAGAGAAGTTTCTGACGGTGTGATTGCTCCAGGATATACAGAAGAAGCTATGGAATTATTAATGCAGAAAAAGAAAGGAAATTATAACATTATCCAGATTGATCCTTCCTACGTACCAGCAGAATTAGAAAAGAAACAGGTATACGGAATTACTTTCGAACAGGGAAGAAATGAACTGGATATCAACGGTGATTTGTTATCTAACATTGTAACAAAGAACAAAGAAATTCCGGAATCTGCATTAATCGACATGAAGATTTCTTTAATTACATTAAAATATACACAGTCTAACTCTGTATGTTACGTAAAAGGCGGACAGGCAATCGGTATCGGTGCAGGTCAGCAGTCCAGAGTACATTGTACAAGACTTGCAGGACAGAAGGCAGATAACTGGTATCTTCGTCAGGCACCACAGGTATTAAATCTTGAATTTGTAGATTCTTTAGGACGTGCAGACAGAGATAATACGATTGATGTTTACATTGGAGATGAATACGAAGATGTACTTCGCGAAGGCGAATGGCAGAAACGCTTCAAAGTAAAACCTCCGGTATTTACAAGAGAAGAAAAGAGAGCTTGGTTAGACGGAAACACTGACGTAACACTTGGTTCCGACGCATTCTTCCCATTCTCAGACAATATCGAAAGAGCTTACAAGAGTGGTGTAAAATATATCGCACAGCCAGGCGGTTCTGTAAGAGATGACCTTGTTATCGAATGTGCAGACAAATACGATATGGCAATGGCATTTACAGGAATTCGTTTGTTCCATCACTAATTATTAAATAATAAAAGAATTTTGATAAAAAAGAAAACTGCTGTACCAGACATTAATGTTTAGTATGGCAGTTTTTTTGTGAACAGCGATGAAAATGCTCTGTTTGTACCGTTAAAATTGCCAAAAAAACGGTTATTTTTGAAAATATGTGTACAAAATACGAAAAAAATGTATAATAAAGTTGTAATAAATAATTAAATTATTAGGGAGGAACGTTATGAAAAGAACAGTATTGCGACAGTCGCTAAAAAAAGTAGTTGCTTTTACTATGGCATCTGTAATGACAGCTACTTGTGTTGGAACGCTGGGCGTGCCGAAAGAAGTGGAAGCTAAGGGATGGTTAGAAGATTTTGAAACAGAGCTTAATGGATGGGATATAAGATATGGTGAAATTTCTCAAAGACCTGACGATTCAAATAACAATGCTTTGAAAATAAGCAGTAATGAGATAGGTTGGGGGTATGCTGAGCTGGAGTTACAATTAAAGCCTAATACGGCATATGTAATGACGGCAGAAGTGAAAGGTGAGAATATTTCAGTTTATGATAAGTATAGTGATGGTGTTTCTATTCAAGTTGTAGGTGGCAATGCATATCCGTTGGATTATGTAAATAACTTTCAAACACAAAGCTTTGACTGGACTAAAATGCAGGTGTATTTTTACACTAGTTCCAAAGGAAATGCGAAACTTCATTGTGGCATGAATGAAACGAAAGGTACTGTTTATTTTGATAACGTTTGTATTCAAGAATATACATACACGGAAGCAGATAAAGATAAGAGAATCATTGGAGAAACAGAAAATATCCGTTTAAGTCTTACACCGGAAACGGTAGAAAATTCAGGAATTTCTGACGAGAAATATCAGCAGTTGATGGAAAAACTGCAAGCGACTTATAAAGCGTATTACAATTTGACAGGAAGTGCTCCATATTACGGGGATAAGATAAATATGCTTGAAAGTTATCAGCCAACATGGCAAAGATACGGAGCCATTGCAGGGAATTCTATCGTTTTAGCTGGAAGTCAGGTGAATGCATTAAAGACCTATATGGAAAGCGGTACTGTTAATTTTGGATGGCTTCATGAATTAGGACATGATTTTGATAATATTTCTAATATTGACACAGGGGAACACAAAAATTTAGGCTGGGATTTCCATGATGAATTCTGGGCAAACACCAAAATGCTCTATGTGTTGGATAACACAGATGTATCCACTTGTATCGATGGATTGGAAGCAAATTCTTTAGATGAGATACTTGTTCATTACAAGAAAAATTATGACGAATGGCATAGCAAAAATAGCGGAGAATTTGGCGATAGCTATCATGATGCGCTGACCTATATTTTTGGCACAATCATTCAAGACATTGGCTGGGAACCTTTTGTTAAGACTTTCCATCAGTATACTGCCGGAGAAATTCCTATGCCGACAACAAAATTGGCAAAATTCGAACGCTTTTTGTACGGTGTTCAGCAAAATTATAATCCAGATGGAGATGAAGTATGGAACCATTTTAAAGATGGAGAATATGAAGCTGTTCGCAGTTTTTATTATAATTGGGATACTGGGGAGAAAACTCGAAACGAACAATTGGACGCCGCAAAATACATTGCAGACGAAAAATTCCTGAGTTTGACTGGATATCCGGAAGCAGTTCAAGCTGCTTTAGACAGTGAAAGAAAGCATGTTCTATATGCCGGAAGTCAGGAAGAATTGAATGATATTATGGACAATGTGGAAGCAATTATTAGTCCGATTACCGTTTCTTATAAAGGTTATAATGGCAAGATAGTTGATACGAGAGAAGTATATAAGGGAGAGGAAATTCCGTCAGATATCGTTCCGGATGAAAGAGAATATTACACTTTTGAAGGCTGGTATATGGACGAAGAGTGTACGGTACCGGTAAGTCAGGGTTCTACCGACACTCTGGAAAAAGAAATCACGGTTTATGCAGGATGGAAAATTAATAATTATACGATTACTTATGAATTAAATGGTGGTATTAATTCAGAATTGAATCCGGTTACTTTTAATGCAGACGATGGTATTATTGTGTTGGAAGCGCCAGAGCGCGAAGGCTATACTTTTGAAGGCTGGTATAGAAACTCTGATTTTACAAAGAGAATTTACGACTTCCAACCAACGGATTTTTCAGGCGAGGTATTAGAAAACTTCACAATCTATGCAAAATGGAAGGAAAATCCGGTAACACCAGAACCAACCGTAACCGAGGCACCAACGGTAACACCGGAACCAACGGTAACAGAAGTGCCAACAGTAACACCGGAACCAACGGTAACAGAAGCCCCAACAGCAACACCGGAACCAACGGTAACAGAAGCCCCAACAGCGACACCGGAACTAACGGTAACGGAAGCCCCAACAGCAACACCGGAACCAACGGTAACGGAAGCCCCAACAGCAACACCGGAACCAACGGTAACTGAGGCACCAACAGCGACACCAGAACCAACGGTAACTGAGGCACCAACAGCAACACCAAAACCAACGGTGACAGCGGCACCGAAAAAGGTTTCTGTGAAAAAGGCAGTGGTTTCTAAAGTTTCAACCCAGTACTATTATGGCAAGGCATTAAAGCCGAAAGTAAAAATTACTTACGAAGGAAAAACCTTAAAGAAAGATAAAGACTATAAACTTACCTATAAAAACAACAAAAAACCAGGCACCGGTAAGATTACCATTACTGGAAAAGGTAATTACAAAGGAACAAAAACAGTTACCTTCAAAATTGTAAATGGATATGCAACCTACAAGGTAACATCAAAAACAAGCTTATACAAATCCGTATCCGACAAATCAAAAAAACTTACAACCCTTTCCAAAGGAAAGAAAGTAAAAGTTTATGTAAATTCTGAAGAGAAAGACGCAAAGAAAAACACTTGGGTAAAAGTTAAAGTTGGAAATAAGACTGGATATGTGCTGAAAAAGAAAATGAAAAAAGTAAAATAATGTTTTGCTTGGAAGGACGCAGATGTGATTGAGGCATCTGCGTTCTTTTGGTATGGTGAAATTTAGTGGTTGCGAGTACGCTCATAAGTGGGACAAATGCATCCCGATAAGGCAGAGGCAACACTTCTGGAAACTAACTGTCAACTACGACTAAAACTCGACTAAGAGTCGTCGAGTTTAAGTCTGCGTAGACAGTGGATTTTCCATCCGTTAAAGGTGCCTCTTGAATCGCCTTATCGGGATGCATTTGTCCCACTTATGAGCTGTTCTTGGAAGGCACTAAGTTTGACGCGTAGCAAAATGAACGGAAAGGCTGACATAAAGCACATGGGCGTACTGTCTACATCTCACATTGAATTGCAACATCAAAACTTCCCCTTGATATATTGTAAAAAGTGTACTATATTCAAAATGCAGCGTAAAACAGTGGAAGGAGAATAAGTAACATGTTTCAAAATGATTATATTATGCGTATGATTCGTGAAATGATTCGTACCTTGATAAAGCTGTTGTGTAATATTGATTTGGAGAAAACAGAGGATTTACAGTTAGATAAAGAGGCAGCAGAAAAACTTTCAGCGCTTAAAAAGTTGATTGATAATTCCATGGTGGAGAGGGCTGAGAACGAGTTACTGGAAGGGATAAATGCAGAAAATAAACAGGATTTTTTGGTGGCATTGTTATTTTACCAGTATCTGAATGAAAAGAGTGATGACTTTTTATGTGATTGTAACTTTTCCAGAGAAGAAGTGGAGGACGGGTTAAAGACTGTGGTAAAATTGTATGGGTATGAGGGGATGAGTGAGGCGTTGCTGGAGAGGTAGGTTATTGGGCGGGATTGTGGTGATTGCTGTGGTTGTGGGCACGGTTGCGGGGGATAAGAAGTTCTAGTGGTATCCCATGGGGGTGATGGCGAACAGTTCGTAACCGGAACACATTCGCCATCCATGGCTCAGGTGTTCCTTTCCCGGACGTCCTGTCCGGGAATTACTAGTGTATGGAGGGATACCAAGAACTTCTAATCCCCCTCCACAGTGTCCACAGCCATAGCAATCATCACAATCCAGTCAAATAGCTAGACCTGTCAAGGAGGAGAGATGGTGGCAAGCTGGGGGAGAGAGATTTACGGAGTAACTTGGGATATAGAGGTGAGGTACGGATGATGAAGTTGGAAAAATGGTTGATGAGAATAGTGGATGTTGGGATTGTGATTGGGGTGGCTTGTGGATATTGGTTTTGGAGGCAGGGATTGTCTGGAGTTGTTTTGGGGATTTTGGGGGTGTTGTTTGTAGGGGTAAATATAGTTCCTACATTTTATACAGGAAAAATAGAGAATAGAAGACTTCGCATTTGTCAGAATGGGTGTGAATTGTTGTATATATTTCTTGCATCTACGGTATTAATTATTATGGGGCATATTTTGTGTGGTGTTTGGTATCGGGATGGGTTTCGGGGGATGGAGCATTGGAAGGACTGGGTGTTTCATATATTAATTGTTATACTTGTGGAATGTGTTGTGTTCTGGAATGGGATGATTCGGGTATATGTTACTTCGGCACAGTTGGGGATGAAGTGGAGAATTATTGGAGTTGTGTGTGGTTTTCTTCCAGTTGCAAATTTAATTGTATTAGGAAAAATTCTTCAGGTGGCAGGAGATGAGGTTAAGGCAGAAAATGAAAAAGAATTGGAGAATCAGTCGAGAAAAAGAGAACAGATTTGTGCCACCAAATATCCGATTTTGCTGGTACATGGGGTGTTTTTCAGGGACTTTAGATATTTTAATTACTGGGGCAGAATTCCCAAACAATTAGAAGAAAATGGTGGGAAAGTTTATTATGGAAATCAGCAGTCTGCTGCCAGTGTGGCAGAGTGTGGGCAGGAGCTTTTAGATAGAATTAAAGAGATTATAAAAGAAACCGGTTGCGAGAAAGTTAATATAATTGCTCATTCCAAGGGTGGTTTGGACAGCAGATATGCCATTTCCATGTTGGGTGCAGAGGAATATGTAGCCAGTCTTACAACCATTAATACACCTCATAGAGGCTGTGAATTTGCAGATTATTTACTGTCAAAAGTGCCGGAATCTAAAAAACAGGCGATAGCCAAAGTCTACAACACGGCATTGAAAGAATTGGGCGATAAAAATCCTGATTTTTTGGAAGCTGTTACAGATTTAACGGCATCTGCTTGCCAAAAAATGAATGAAAAGGTGCTAGACAGCCCCAAGGTATATTACCAAAGTGTGGGCTCTAAGCTAAATGTGGCAAGAGGCGGTCGTTTTCCGTTAAATCTTACAAATTTATTTGTAAAATATTTTGATGGATGTAATGATGGACTGGTAGGCGAAAAGTCTTTTCCGTGGGGAGTAAATTATCGTTTTCTAACGGTAAAAGGAAATCGGGGAATCTCCCATGGAGATATGATAGATTTAAATAGGGAGAATTTTAAAGGATTTGATGTGCGGGAATTTTATGTACAGATGGTAGCAGAATTGAAGAAAAAAGGATTTTAAAAGGAGTTTTATAATGGGAAAGAATTTAAAGAAAATGATGGCTTATTATAAGCCCTATCTCTCTATCTTTTGGGCAGATATGTTTTTTGCAACGCTCTCAGCGGCAGTGGCATTGACAATTCCGTTGGTAGTAAGATATGTAACCTCCACATTGATTTATATGGAATCGGAAGAAATATTGCATCGGATTTTTCGGATAGGTATTTTATTATTTGTGCTTTTGGCAGTGGACTGTTACAGCCGCTATTTTATAGGAAACCACGGTCACGTTATGGGTGCAAAAATAGAATATGACATGCGGTCAGAAATTTTTGCACACATGCAGAAGCTGTCATTTTCCTTTTATGACGATGCAAAAGTGGGACAGTTGATGAGTCGAATTACTTCGGATTTATTTGAAATTACAGAACTGCTTCACCATGGACCGGAAAATCTGATACTTTCTTTTATAAAAATTGTAGGTGCATTTATAATACTTGTGAATATTAATCCATGGTTGGCATTGGCGGCGTTTGTGGTGCTTCCGTTTATGTTTGTGTTTGCTTTTGTTTTAAACAAAAAGATGCGCCGTGCATTTCGCAGAAACAGGGAGAAAATCGCAGAAATTAATGGACAGATTGAAGATAATCTGGCAGGAATTCGAGTGGTAAAATCTTTTGCCAACGAAGACATTGAAAATGAAAAATTTGCTGTGGGAAATAAAGGCTTTTTGGCAGCGAAGAAAAACAGTTACCGATATATGGGAACATTTCAGGCGGGAGTAGGCGTATTTACTACTCTGATTCAGGTAAATGTTATATTGGCAGGTGCTGTGTTAATTGCATATGGCAGAGTTAATGTTAGTGATTTAATCACATTCCTTTTGTACATTGGTGTATTTACAGAGCCTATCAAAACATTGGTAGATTTCACAGAGCAATTCCAAAATGGATATACCGGATTTGAACGTTTCCGTGAAATTATGGATATTATGCCGGATGTGCAGGAGGATGAAAATGCAGTAGAGCTCACAGAAGTGAAAGGAAATATTACCTTTGAAGATGTGTCATTTCAATATAAAGACGGAACAGAAAATGTGCTGGATGGCATTAATTTAGAAGTAACAGCAGGTTCTTATATGGCGTTGGTAGGCTCTTCGGGGGCAGGAAAAACAACGCTTTGTTCCCTGATTCCAAGATTTTATGATGTAACCGGAGGGCGAATAAAAATTGACGGACACGATATACGTCATGTCACTTTAAAGAGTCTGCGAAACCAGATTGGAATGGTACAGCAGGATGTGTATTTGTTTGCCGGCTCTATTTATGAAAATATCGCTTATGGAAAACCGGGAGCAACCAGAGAAGAAATAATTCAGGCAGCAAAGAGTGCCAACGCCCACGAGTTTATTATGTCCTTTCCAGAGGGTTATGACACAGATATCGGTCAAAGAGGTATTAAACTATCCGGAGGACAAAAACAACGTCTGTCCATTGCCAGAGTTTTCTTAAAAAACCCATCAATTCTAATTTTCGATGAGGCAACATCAGCATTGGATAACGAAAGTGAACGAATAGTTCAAGAATCTTTAGAAAAATTAGCAAAAAACAGAACCACATTCGTAATCGCCCACCGCCTGACCACAATTCAAAACGCAGAAAAAATCCTAGTTCTAACAGAAAACGGAATCGCAGAATCCGGAACCCATGAGGAATTGTTGGAAAGTGGGGGGATTTATGAGAGGTTGTATCATATGCATGGGTGATGTTTGGAGGGTGTTGGGCGGGATTGGGATGATTGCTGTGGTTGGGGGGCACGGTTGCGGGGGATAAGAAGTTCTAGAGGTATCCCCGTGGAGGGGGGATGGCGAACAGTTCGTAACCGGAACACATTCGCCATCCATGGCTCAGGTGTTCC
>CAYVCL010000078.1:0-12343 GCA_964450185.1 uncultured Lachnospiraceae bacterium
AGAAAAGCTAATTGTTTAAAAGTTACAAATCGGTAACTTGATGTTGACATTTACAAATTGAGTGAAATTGAAAATTAGTAATTGATTAATCATTAAAAATGTTGTAAAATGTAATGCGTGGTCTGCGCAAAGCAGACGTTTGCGTTTGTAGCTCAGGGGATAGAGCAACGGTTTCCGGTACCGTGTGGCGGGGGTTCGAATCCCTCCAGACGCGTATTACGTTTTAGGTTATAGCATTTACACAGAGTAACCCTGAATCACAGGAGGTTAATTTAAAAATGAAATTTTCAATAGATAATATAAAGACATTTCTAATTCGCAACTGGAAGTATCTTACAGCCGCCGTTGCGTTTATTTTAATTGTAATTATTTTAGTATCTCTTTCTAATAGAGAAAATAAGGCAGACCAGCAGAGAGAAGCAGAAATTATTGAGGAACAGATTGCAGAACAGGAAGAACAGCAGGCAGAGAATGTAGAGCCGGCCAATTCCTTAAGTACAGAGGAACATCCGGAAATCAATAATCTGATTCAGCTGTATTTCGATTCTATGGCAAATAATGATGTAGAATCTTTAAAAACGATTTTAGCAGAAATGCATCCGGAAGATGAAGAATCTGTAAAAACCGGTAGCGAATACACAGAAAGCTACAATAACATTGTATGCTATACAAAGCCTGGAAAAACAGAAAATTCCTATGTGGTTTTTGCTTGTTATGAGGCAAAATTTGTTGGAATCAACACTACAGCACCTGGATTATTATCTTTCTACGTACAGACAAAAGAAGATGGTAGCCTTTATATCCAGAATAAATTGGAAGATGGTTTGAAGGAATACATTCAGAATCTTGTAGTAGAAGATAGCGAAGTGGCTAATTTATTTGAAGCATCCCAGAAAAGATATGAGCAGGCATTAGCGGATGATGCAACATTGAAAGAATTTGTAGCAAGTTTAGAGAGCGAAGAGCCAAAGACTTCTGAAGAAAGTGCAGAGCAGACTGCAGAAAATACGGAAGAAACAGCAGAGCAGACCGCTGAAAATACAGAAGAAACAACAGAACAGAAAACCGAAGAAACAGCTACGAATGAAGAACAGAGTCAGGAAAGTGCTACTGTTTATGTAAAAGCGAAAGAAAACGTAAATGTAAGAAATGATGCATCCGAAACAGCAGATGCTATCGGAAAGCTTTTAGGTGGTGAAACAGCAGAAAAAACCGGCGAAAAAGACGGTTGGATTTGCATTAACTATAAAGGACAGCCGGGATACGTAAAAGCTGATTTCGTAGAAACTACATCCGATGGAACAGGTTCTGTATCAAAGGAAACTACAGAAAACAGTAGTGTAGAAAAAGAATACGTTTATGTAAAAGAAACTGTAAATATCAGAGAAGGTATGAGTCAGGATTCTAAGAGAGTGGGAACTGCTTATGCAGGGGATAAATATGTGAAGATCGAATCCTATGCAGAGGGCTGGACTAAGATTGAATACAATGGCAAAGAAGCATATATTAAGACAGAATTCTTAGAAACAAGATAATACAAAAGCAATACAAGAAACAATAGAAAGCACGGTGTACGTGCTTTTTATTGTATTATTTAGAAGAAATATCCGGATAAAGGAATGAAGTGTATGAAAGAAGAAACCATAAGATTGAATAAATTTCTGGCAGAAGCGGGAGTGTGTTCCAGAAGGGAAGCAGACCGATGCATTGAGCAGGGATTGGTTTTCGTTGATGATAAAAGAGCAGAAGTTGGAATGCATGTCAAAGAGAGCCAGCACATTACTTTTAAAGGAAAAGAAGTAAAAAGAAAGCAGGAAAAAATATTGCTTGCCTTTTATAAGCCAAAGGGTATTGTGTGTACCGCAGAAAAGCAGGAAAAAAATAACATTATAGATTATATTAATTACCCGGAGAGAATCTATTATGCCGGCAGGTTGGACAAGGATTCAGAGGGACTTATTATTCTGACTAATTATGGCGATATTGTAAATAAAATGATGCGCAGTGCCAATGGTCATGAAAAGGAATATGTGGTAAAGGTTAATAAAAAAATTACAGATGAATTTTTAAAGGGAATGGCAGGCAGAGTCCCTTTAGAAGAAATTGATGCAGTAACCAAACCAAGCAAGGTGAAAAAAGTAGATGACTATACCTTTAAAATCATTTTGACCCAAGGTCTGAATCGACAGATTCGTCGAATGTGCCAGTATTTTAATTATCGTGTAGTGGCATTGAAACGAATTCGTGTGATGAATATTAAGCTTGGAGATTTAAAGAGAGGAGAATATCGGGAAATAACCGGTGCAGAACTGGCGGAATTGCAACGTCTGCTGGCAGATTCTGATAACCGTCCGAAGGCAGAGAGAAATGTCAATAGAAAGAATCAGAGAGTTAACAGATAAATTAAATGAGGCATCAAAAGCATATTATTCCGAAGACAGAGAAATTATGAGCAATTTGGAATATGATAAGCTTTATGATGAGTTGGTAGAATTAGAAAAACAAGAGGGCGTGGTACTGGCAGGAAGTCCTACTATGAAAGTAGGATATGAAGCACTGTCAGAATTGCCAAAAGAGGCTCACGAATCCCCGATGTTATCCTTAGATAAAACCAAGGAAGTGGAAGGCTTACAAGGATTTTTAGGAAATCAGGAAGCTTTGATTTCATGGAAGCTTGACGGTTTGACGGTGGTTCTTACCTATCAGAATGGAGAACTGACGAAAGCAGTAACCAGAGGAAATGGTGCCATTGGAGAAGTAATTACCAACAATGCAAAAACCTTTAAAAATATTCCATTGAAAATTGAACATACAGGAGAAGTGATTCTTCGTGGAGAAGCGGTGATTCGATATTCTGATTTTGAAAAAATCAATGCGCAAATTGAGAATCCTGACGAAAAGTATAAAAATCCAAGAAATTTGTGTAGTGGTTCGGTGCGCCAGCTAAACAATGAAATTACAGCCAAAAGAAATGTAAACTTTTTTGCCTTTTCTCTGGTACGGGCAGAAGGTGTAGATTTTGAAAACTCCGTAGAAAATCAGTTTTTATGGCTGAAAAAGCAAGGCTTTGAAGTGGTGGAATATGAAAGGGTAAACGGACAGAACATAGCAGAAATAGTGAAAAACTTTGCAGAAAAAATTCCACAGAATGATTTTCCGTCCGATGGGCTTGTGGTAACTATGGATGACATTGCATACGGTCAATCTTTAGGACGAACTGCCAAATTTCCAAGAAATGCCATTGCTTTTAAATGGGCGGATGAAATGGCAGAAACTACTTTGTTGGAAATTGAATGGAGTGCTTCCAGAACAGGTTTAATTAATCCGGTAGCCGTGTTTGAACCGGTGGAATTGGAAGGAACTACCGTAAGTCGTGCCAGTGTTCATAATGTCAGTGTTATGCGTGCATTAAAATTAGGCGAGGGAGATAGAATTAAGGTGTACAAAGCCAATATGATTATTCCTCAGATTGCAGAAAATCTTACCCAAAGTGGAACGGTAGAAATACCGGGATGCTGTCCTGTATGTGGTGGCGCAACTGAAATCAGAAAGGTAAAAGAGGGAGAATCCCTTTATTGTACCAACGAAGAATGTCAGGCAAAACGCATCAAGTCTTTTACCTTATTTGTAAGCAGAGATGCGTTGAATATCGAGGGACTGTCAGAGTCCACCTTAGAAAAATTTGTGGACTCCGGATTTATTAAAGAATACGCAGATATATTCCGCTTAGAACGATACAAAGACCAAATGATTACTCTTGAAGGATTCGGTGAAAAGTCCTATAATAATCTGATAGACAGTATCGAAAAGGCGAAGAAAACAACCATGCCAAGATTATTATATAGCCTTGGAATTTCCAATGTGGGCTTGTCAACAGCCAAGATTATCTGTAATGAATTTGACCATGATGCCATGCGGATAATGAATGCAGAGGAAGAGGATTTAAGTTTAATCAACGGCATTGGTGAAGTGATTGCCAACTCATTTTGCCAGTATTTTTCAAAGGAAAAAAACAGAGCGCAGCTTTTGGAATTGATTGATTTATTAGAAATTGAAGCGGAAGAAAAGACGGAGAGTATATTTAAAGGTATGGTATTCGTTATTACCGGAAGTGTAGAGCATTTCAGTAACCGTAGTGAAATGAAGGAATTTATTGAAAAAAATGGAGGCAAGGTAACGGGAAGCGTTACTTCTAAAACCACCTATTTGATTAATAATGATAAGGACTCCACTTCATCTAAAAATAAGAAAGCGAAGGAATTAAATATACCGATTATTTCAGAAGAAGAAGTAATCGCCATGACAAAATAAGTAAGGGGGAATAGAAATGCCGATTAAAGTACAAAGTGATTTACCTGCAAAGGGAATTTTAGAGAATGAGAATATATTTGTAATGGACGAAAGCAGAGCTTTAAATCAGGATATTCGTCCTCTGGAAATAGGAATTTTAAATTTAATGCCAATCAAGCAGGACACAGAATTGCAGTTGTTGCGGGCATTATCTAATACACCACTGCAGATAAATGTGACGTTTGTGTATGTGGAATCTCATGTTTCCAAAAATACACCAACCAGTCACTTAAACCAGTTTTATAAGCTTTTTAGCGAGATAAAACATCGCAAATTTGATGGATTTATCATAACAGGAGCACCAGTAGAGAACTTAGAATTTGAAGAAGTAAATTACTGGAAAGAGTTAACGGAAATTATGGACTGGACCAATAGCAATGTAACCAGCACCGTGCATATCTGCTGGGGAGCTCAGGCAGCGGTATATTATCATTATGGTATCAAGAAACGTATTTTGCCGAAAAAACTGTTTGGAATTTACGAACATCAGGTATTGAACCGCAAAGTGCCATTGGTACGTGGATTTGACGATGTATTTATGGCACCACATTCCAGACATACCACTGTAGATTCTGAACAGATTCATAATTGCGAAGAACTGACGGTTCTGGCAGAATCCCAAGAAGCAGGAGTATTCCTTGCTATGGCGGAAAACGGCAAAAAAATCTATGTTATGGGGCATCCGGAATACGACCGCATGACTTTAGACGGAGAATACAAACGTGACAAAGAAAAAGGCTTGCCAATCGATTTGCCATACAATTATTATCCAAATGACGATGCAACAAAACGCCCATTATTGCAGTGGCGTTCTCATGCCAATGGTTTTTATTCTAATTGGTTGAATTATTACGTTTACCAGCAGACACCGTATGACTTTATTGATAATGCTATAATCCTAGGGAAATAGGCGGTTTGTGGGAAAGAGAGTAATAGTATGGACATAAATAAATTATTAGAGAAAAAGAATATTTTTCAGCAAGGGAAAAGTTCGATTGATGCAATTACCATTTCTTCCTATGAAAAGGATTTTGAATTAACATTCACACATAATTCCACTGCGATTGAGGGAAATACTCTTACCTTAATGGAAACAAAGGTTTTGTTGGAAGATGGAATTTCTATTGGTGGAAAAGAACTAAGGGAGATTTATGAGGTTGTAAATCACAAAAAGGCATACAAATATGTAAAGAAATGTATTGCAGAAGGAAAAGCATTAAATGAAAATATCGTAAAAGACATACATGCAATACTGCTGGAAAATATCTTTGTAGGTGGAATATACAGAAATCAAGAAGTAAGAATTAGTGGAGCGGGACATACTCCTCCATCAGGAAATGATATGTTTGCACAGATAAAGAATTTTTATGCCGATTTGGAAGGGAAAAGCAAAGAACTAAATCCTATTGAATTTGCAGCATGGACACATGCGGAGTTTGTTCGTATACATCCTTTTGTTGACGGAAATGGAAGAACATCAAGACTTATTATGAATTATCAGCTTATGGTAAATGGCTTTCTTCCAATTTCAATAGCAAAGGAAAGCAGATTGGAATATTATAATGCATTGGAAGAATATGCAGTCAATGGAAATTTGCAACAATTTTCTAACTTGATTGGAACATTGGAAGAGGAACAGTTGGATATTTATATTGGACTGATAAAGTAGAGCAAAAGCACCGAAAGATGGAAATCTACGGTGCTTTTTATGTTAAGCTTTCTTTGCAAATATCGTCAATACAGCCCCTATTCACCACGGATACACTTATATAGTTCCTCTACAGCATCATCCCTCTCACATGCGATATCAGGAGTAACTAACTTATCAGTACAGTTTTTGTCGGCTCTGTAAAAGCGTTTTGTGGAAATCTGCATAAATAATTCTGAATTAGGCAATTTGAAACAGGATATTTCTCCGCAACCATTTGGGTTATTGCCGGGTGCCTCTCCTATGATGGTGCCAAGTTTATTATCCTTTACATATTCTGCAAACATCATGGCAGAACTGAAGGTACCAGCAGAGGTCAGCAAGTACAGGTTGCCATCAAAGAGCAGGTCTTGGTATTTGTCATTTGGGGTGACTCCATTGCCCAGATTAAGATAAAAGAAGCCTAATCTCCAACTTGTGGAAACTGTTTTATAACTGTCAATATCCAAATATTTAAAAAATTCTGTTACAACAAAACTGCTGCCACCGCCATTATTTCTTAAATCTACCGCTATATTTTTAATGTTCAAGTTTTTTACTTCCTGAAACATGTCATGTACACAGTTAATGTATTCATCATTGTAATTACAGGAATCAAGGGAAAGGATTGCCAGGTTGTTTTCCTGTTCAATCTCATAGCTTACAAAGTTTTCCTCCTCATTGTCGGTATCATCAAGGTGATTAAACTCTGCATATTCCTCCCAGACAAGATAATCCTCTAGGAAACATACTTCTGTACGTGTCTGCCCGGTTTGGGAAGTTAAAGTATATTCCACACCATTTGCGATGTCAAAACCAAGGTAATCAATACCTGCCACGGTAACGATGTCGTCAGAAAGCCATTCATATTCCCAAGCGGTAGCTTCAAAACTATAGTATGGACTATGTTCCGCAAGAAGCTGTTCTATAGAAATGCCGTTAACCGCAGTGATAGTATAGCCTTCGTTTAGCCATTGGCGATAATATTTCATAATACGTCTGTCATCATAATTGCCGGTGACATAAGTGTGCCCATCTTCAAGTAGGGAAAAAATAGATTCTATTTTCCGACTAAGTTCATTTACGCTTATGGTGTCGCAAAGATTCAATTCACATTTTACTTTTTCATATTGCAAAGTTATGGCTTCCGGAGCACCGTCATAACAAGAAGGATGAAGCTTTTTCAAATACTTCATGGCATAGTCAAGGTCCTTCTGTGCTTCTGTGGAAGTGAGAATAGAATCATATGGCTTTGAAGAATAGTTGACATTTTTTCGCATAGAGATACTATTCCAGTAAGGAAAGCAATAGCTTCCGAATAGGGATATTACTATGCTAATGATAGTTAAAGTGCATACAAGTGTCTTCGATTTCTTTTTGGAATTACCTTTTAGAAAAAATAAAACAGTTGCTAAGATTAGCAAGAAAGTAAGCACTATACTTAAAAATTCCGGCATATCAAATAGTAGTAAGTTCAATGGAATTAAACTGATAGCCAGCACATCCAGTAAAATACACAGTAAAAGATATTTTTTGTTCATTAGCGTTGCTCCTTTAAAGATTGATTCTTAGGAATAATATCATAGAATCCAAAATCTGTAAAATATGTGAGAGAATTTTGTGGTAGATAAGTAACGAATTGCACATAAATTTTCAAAAAACCATTAAAAAAATATAAAAAGTGCCGATAAAATACACATGTACAAAAATAAAGAAACAATAATGAGAAGATTATGAGATGGGGTGCAAAAAATGAAGTTGAAAAAGTGTGTAACTGTGATTACAGCAGGTAGTATTCTGGCAGCGTCCATAGGTGGAGATGTGACAGCCTTTGCAGCGATGGGGGAAGCTGCACAAGAGCAGAATCAGGAAGTGTGTAGCGAAAAAATCGCAAACGAAGAAGTCGTAAACGAAGATATTCAAACAGCAGATGCAATAGCAGTGGAACAAGAAGTAGAAACCGAAGAAACAACGGAAACTTCCCAAGAAGTACTTTTGCAAAATGAAGCAGCTGTTGAAGAGGATGAAGAAACGGAAGAAACCGAAGAAATCGAGATTAGCGATGTAAAAGCAGAATATAACGAAAAAACAAACCAAATAACACTTACCTGGAGCATGCAGGAAAATGCCAGTGTAAAAATCTACGTAAACAACAAATTAGAAGAAGAAAACTATAAAAGAACCGCTTATGTGTATGAGGTTCCACAGGAGGGGATGAATTATACCTTTGAAGTGGTCCCAGCAAACGAGGATGTGGGGGAAGAAGTGACGGTTTCCGTAGGATATCGGGCTGCCGTGTTAGAACAGGTAAATGTAGAATACGATTTAGAAAAGAAGATATTAGTTGTTGATTGGGAAGGTGAAAACATTGCCTATGCAGATGTGTATCAGGATGATGTATTGTTAGCAGAAATGGTTTCAGGGGATAAGCTGTCAACGGAACTTAGTCTTGAGGCTTTAAGCACACATACATATAAGGTAATTCCTTATAATGCCAATAAAGAAGCTTCAGAAGCTAAAACAGTGCAATATATTGTAGATGATTACATCGCAAAAGTAGAAAGTCTGACAGTGGATTATCAATCTGCAACCAAACAGATTGTATTACAGTGGACGGCAGTACATACTTCAGGCGTAAGCATTTATGTAAATGAAGAGGAAATCGTTAGTAATTTTACAGGAAATAAATATGTGATAAATTACCAGCCACAATCAGGAGCGACTTATAATATTGTAGTTATTCCGTATAATCAAAAAGAAGCAGAAGGAGAAGAAGCAACGGAAGTGCTTCAGTTAGACCAGTTAGAAACTCCGTATATCAAAAAAGTAAAGCAGAAAAGTGTGTCTGCTACAGATGAAAATGGGAAATATACAGGATTTCAGAAGCCTGCAGCAGAAATATTCTGGGATGGAGAAGAAAATGCCATTTACGAAATTTATCGTGGAGAGAAAGACAAAAAGAGTGCATACCATTATGTGGGCAGATTAAAAACGACAAAAGAAGGAGAGTGTAGCTATCTGGATAAAACCATTAGCGTGGGAGAATATTATTATAAGATTCGAAAAGTAGTTGTGGAAGATGAATATATTTCTCAGGAAATAGCAACCTCCCTTTCTGAAGCGGATAGTATAACTATCACAGTGCCGAGGGCAAAATTAGAGGCAAAGCTAGTGGAAGGCAATAAGATAGAAATGACATTAGATGCGTCTAAAGATTACGTTTCCGGATATGAAATTTATAAAAAATCAGGAACCGGAAAATATAAAAAAACAGCTACGGTAACAGGGAATACTTGGACAGATGAAAATATTACGTTTGGCAAGAGTTATAAATACAAGGCAAGAGCCTACTACTATGACGAAAAAACAAAAAAGAAATATTATGGTGATTATTCCAGAGTATTCAGTGTCAAAAGTACGTTGGGCAATGTATCACTGAAGGCAAACGCCCTGACAGCTAAAAAAGTGAAAATAAGCTGGGAAAAAGTGGCGAATGCAGATGGATACGAAGTCTATTTCAAATCTAACGTGCATGGGGATGGTTTCCGTCTTTTAAAAACGACACAAAAATTAAGCTTCGTAAAAGAATTTAAGAAAAGTGGCTCCTACACATTTATGGTAAGAGCTTATAAACAGGGCGAAAATGATAAGATGTATTATTCCAGTTCAGAAATCATTTATCAGACA
This sequence comes from uncultured Lachnospiraceae bacterium, assembly GCA_964450185.1. Classification (GTDB taxonomy): domain Bacteria; phylum Bacillota; class Clostridia; order Lachnospirales; family Lachnospiraceae; genus RUG11237. Next base: position 9,725 of record CAYVCL010000078.1, read on the forward strand.
GGCTTTACCACACCGACCGGATTCAAGAACAGCAAAACAGTATATACATTTGACAAAACAAAAAACACATTGGTGCAAAAAGACACCCTTACTTGGGATCGAGTATATGGTGCAGATGGCTATTATATCGAAAGGTATAATTCGAAAACAAAAAAATATGAAACAATTACAAATATTAAAAAGAATTCTGTGACAGAATATACATTGGAGCATACGGTTTCAAAAACTACAGTTACCGATAAATACAGAATTACAGCATACGCAGATAATAAGAAACTTCAGGGATCTGTAGTGAAAGTGAAATGCCAGCTTGGCAGCACATCGAAAGTACAGACAAAGAGAAACGCAAGTAAAGTTTTGATTAGCTGGAATGCTGTGGAAGCGGCAGAAAAATACAATGTATATCGCTCCAACGGACGCAGTATGGTTTTGGTTGGAAGTACAGAAAAAACAAAACTGACAGATGAAGGTTTAAGTCTTGGTGTGACGTATACTTATTATGTACAGGCTGTAAATGAAACCTTAGGCTATCAGGGCGAAAAAAGTAAAGGGAAAACCTTTACCATGCCACTTTCAAAAGTGGAAAACTTCAGGGCTTCTGTGGCAAAAGATGATACAGTAACCTTAAAATGGTCCAAGGCTTCTCAGGCAGATGGATATATTATATATTATTCCAATGAAAAAAATGGAAAATATAAAAAACTGGCAGAAGTAAATAAAAATAACACAAGTTATCAGCACAAAAATCCTGCGATAAATCAGGAAATATATTACAAAATTACTGCAAAAAAAACAAATGCAGGCGGTAGCATCAGCGAATCCAAAGCATCAGGGGCAGTAAAGGTGTACATTGAAAAAGAAACAGAAGAACTATAAAAATGACTTGCATTCTCATTTATAATTGATTACAATGGAACTGAGCTTAAGAATTAAGGATGTCAAATCCGTCCAAAATACGTGGAGGTCAAAATGAGAAAAAAATCACATATATCTCTGGCAAGATATATTGTAGGAGCTATGGAAGTGGAAGAATTAAAAGAGCACAAGAAAGCTTTTTATCTCGGAAGCATTCTTCCTGACTGTAAACCCTCTTTTCTTACGAAAAGACACGAAATTAACGGAACTTTTGATGATGTAAAGCGTTACATCTTTGACCTGACAACATTTTGTGATGTTTCTGCTATAAATTCTAGAGCTTATTTTCGGAATTTAGGGCAGGTAATCCATTATATTGCTGATTATTTTACATTCCCTCATAATGAGATTTATCAGGGAAGTATCAAAGATCATTGTATGTACGAAAAAGAACTAAAGCATACTTTAAATGAGTACATTAAGAGCGGAGAAGCAGAAAAGAACAAAAGAGAGGCACAGAACTTTAAGACACCGGAAGCATTATTTGATTATGTATTGAAAGCTCACGAAGAATATTTGAAAGTGAAAAAAACTGTGATGGAAGATTGTAAGTACATTGTTAAGATATGCCACACAGTGGTAGAAGGTGTAATTAATCTTTTAAATCAGAAGCTGGAAAAGAATTTCATGCCGGTCATTGTTTAAAATTCATAAAGAAATATAAAAAAATCGCTGTAAGCAAGCTTACAGCGATTTTTTCGGGTTGGGCTATTCTTATTAAAAAATAGTCAACAGCTCGTACGGGAATCGAACCCGTGTTTCCGCCGTGAGAGGGCGGCGTCTTGACCGCTTGACCAACGAGCCATATCACAGTTAACAATTATATGACAATATATTTCCAAAGTCAAGCAAAAAATATGAAATACCGGACTAGCCAGAGGGAGAAGTCTTTGATATAATAAAACACAGAAAAATACCAAAGGAGGAAACATATGAATATCACACTTACAGGTAATTTAGGTTCCGGAAAGACTACTATTTGTAATATTTTAAAAGAACGTGGTTATGAAATTGTATCTACAGGAAAAATCTTTAGACAGATTGCAGAGGAAAAGCAGGTGTCTGTAATAGAATTAAATAAAATGGCTGAACAGGACAGAAGCATTGATGATTTGCTGGACAATAAGACAGCAGAGCTTGGAAAGACTTTGGACCATGTGGTGTTTGATTCCCGTCTGGCGTGGAATTTTGTGCCGGATAGTTTCAAAGTATTCTTGCTGGTAGAAACAGACGAAGCGGCAAAGCGCGTATTTAATGATAGCGAACGAAATGCAGAAAGCTATGCATCTGTGGCAGAAGCAAAAGAAGGTTTAGTTAAGAGAGCCGGACTGGAAAAAACAAGATTTCAGGATTTGTATCAGATAAATTACTACGATGCTTCCAATTACAATTTGGTAATTGAAAGTACTATGGCAAAACCGGAAGACATTGCAGATGAAATTATAAAGCAGTATGAGCAGTACGAAAAACAGGCTTTTTCCACCAAGGTATTAATCAATGCCAGAGAGGGAGCAGGGTATGTAGAATACTCACGCGAAGCATTTGCAGAAGCCCAGAAAGAAAAACCATTGGGATTTTTCATGGATTTTTAAGCGGGAACACCGGAAAAAATAAAAAACACTTGAATTGAGTAATGAAAAGTGTTATACTCCCATCTTTGACACTTGAGAAATAATAAAACAGTCACAACCCCAGTATTTTCAG
>CAYVCL010000079.1:0-11779 GCA_964450185.1 uncultured Lachnospiraceae bacterium
CTTTCATAACTACGATTCTTGTACCAAGTGTCATAGCTTCTGTCTGGTCATGTGTTACGTAGATGATTGTACCACCTAATCTCTTATGAATCTTAGCAATTTCAACACGCATCTGAACTCTTAACTTTGCATCCAAGTTTGAAAGAGGTTCGTCCATAAGGAATACCTTAGGATTACGAACGATAGCACGTCCCATAGCAACACGCTGACGCTGTCCACCAGATAAAGCCTTTGGCTTACGATCAAGTAATTTTTCAAGGTCAAGAATCTTAGCTGCTTCTTTTACCATTTTATCGATTTCATCTTTTGGTACTTTTCTTAATTTCAAACCAAAAGCCATGTTATCATATACTGTCATATGTGGATATAACGCATAGTTCTGGAATACCATCGCGATATCTCTGTCCTTAGGTTCTACATCGTTAACTACTCTGTCACCAATCTTTAACTCACCTGAGCTGATGTCTTCCAAACCAGCGATCATACGAAGTGTTGTAGATTTACCACATCCTGATGGTCCTACAAAGATGATGAACTCCTTATCTTCAATTTCAAGGTTGAAATCTTTTACTGCTTCAAATCCATTTGGATATACTTTACAAACGTTTTTTAATGATAAACTTGCCATTAATTTTTCCTCCTAATTATTTTGTACTTTTCAAGCTTTCTCTAGTATAAACCATTCTTTGATTTTCGAAAATACCACAATTCCACAAAGATTTTCAAAATGCTTTGGTAACAATGATAAACCCTCGTCATTCTGCCGAAGAAAAACGAGGGTTTGTATACATATTGACGGAATCTTGTTTATAAATTTTTCATCATTTTAGAGTTTCTTTAGATTCTGTTGATTTCTTTTTCACTGTAGAAGGAGTATCCGTCCTTTCCACCTTTCTTAGTTCTGTAAGCAGCATCATCCGCTGCTCTGTAAAGAGTTTCAAAATCTTTAGCATCATCCGGATAAACAGCACCGCCAATACTTGCAGTAACCTCTGTCTTTACATATTCTCCCGGACGCAGTTCATGGAAGAATTTAACCAATCTTTCCGCTTCCTTCACTTCAATTTCACGGTTTGGAATGTTCTTTAAAAATACCAAAAACTCATCCCCACCAATTCTTCCGATAATATCGGTAGCACGAAATTCTGTTCCCAGACCTCGTCCAATGGAAGATATTACAACATCTCCAAAGGCATGCCCCTTAGTATCATTAATGGTCTTAAAATTGTCTATATCCACAATAAATAGTACAGAACGGCCATCCTTTCCCTCATTCTCCAGATATTCCCGAATATGCTTTTCCGTTGCAAGCTTGTTATAAAGAGTTGTAAGGCCATCAATTTCTGCTTTTTCTTCCAATTCTTTACGCTTATGCTGTACTCCTTTTTCAGAAAGGGTATTCATGATAAACATAATAATTGAAAATACCACAAAACTAATCAACATACCCACCATCATATGGCTTGTATGTTGTTTTACCCCATTAGCAATTCCGTATATCTGGTCTGACTCGTAAAGAATCACCAGATAGCCATTTACTGTTCGGATAGGTGCATAAGCTACATAGTAATCCACGCCATCCTTCCGAAACTCGCTTTGATTTGTCCTTTTTGTGGTAATGTCATTAACAAGTCTGGTATAGCCTCCTTTTCCCTCGTACTCGGCATCCTCCAAATATTCAAACAGGTTTTCCACTTCCTTTAATCGAGAAACCTTTCCGTTGTAGGCATCCACCACATTACCTTCGCTGTCAATCAGCATACATACACTTTTCCCGATGGACATGGATTCTGCCATATTGTCAGAAAACAAAGAAGCCTTTACTGCAATCATCCCCACGCCAATCAGCATTTTATTCTTATCATATATAGGTTGTCCAATATAAATAACCGCCTTATCTCCATTGACCCCATACACCGGCTCAGAATAATTTTTCCTACCGCTTTTCAGCACAGTCTTCACCAGACTGTTTTCCCGCATATCTATGGTGACTCCCTGATTATTAATTGCCATTCCGGAAGTATCCACCAGATATGAGGAATACACATACTCTATCCGACTGGCCATATTAATGGTCTTCACATTATCAATATGCAATATCTGCTCATCGTTGGGAAGGCAATAGCACATGGCTTCTACCATATTCATATATTCACTTAACTGCTGTTCGAAATTATTTGCTCCACATGTTGCTGTTGCTTCTATCTGCTCCTTATTTTCCGTTTGAATATATCTCTGCATACTATCAGAACAGATTGCGCAAATAGACTGTACCACCCCCAACAAAAGAATACATACTACCATGCATCGCATCACCATAGAATTCATCTTTTTTTCCTTGGTCTTTTTCATAGCGAATCACCGCCCATATTATATAGTTTTTTCGTTCTCCGGTTCATTGATATAAGTCTTAAAAATTCTTTCATATATATATGACATCACATACACAAATGCTGCTTCCCCAAACAATACCAGTATTGGAATATACTGCGTATTTACCAGCATATAAAAATCCGCATATACCTGTATTCCGAAAATCACTACTAATAATGCGGTGTATGGTAAATGTCTTATACTCATAAATAAAGCATTTTTAAAATACTCCCCAATCGTATTTTCAAACTTGGCTATCAACGGGAAAATATATAATCCTACAAACAAAAGAATCAATGCTGCCAAAAGGATAACTGTAATCATACCATATCTCAACTGGCTGTCCCACTGGCACATAATATAATAATCTGCACCCAATATAAGCAGTGCCACTAAAATAATAAGCCATGGAATGGTTGACTGCTTAAAATTTCTCTTAAATGCCTTGAAATAACTACGGAAAATATAGCCTTCCTTATCATCTGTCATCTTCAAGGTTACTGAAATAAGGGCTGTAGTTGCCGCCCCCATTGTCACTATTGGCAAACTACATATAAGCCACAGCACATTTAATATAGCCAAATCCGCAATTCGGCTTAACGCTTTCATAATACTTCCATCTGGATTAAAAAAATTTCCCATGTTATTCCCCGCTTTATCGTTTATTGTATTTATTATATTATAAATACATGCAAAAAGCAATTCCATTCCTACATCTTAAAGGGGGTTTTCCTCTTCCTCCAAAGCAACCGGCAACGTCACTGTTACACGGAATAAATCCCCATCTAAATAGAGTTCAAATTCGCCACCCTGAAGCTCTGTCAGGTTTTTCGCTATGGACAATCCAAGACCGCTTCCCTCAGTGCTTCTGGAAACATCGCCTCTGATAAAACGCTCTGTCAATTCCGTTGCATCAAAATTCAGTTGGTTCTCTGATATGTTTTTCAAAGAAAAGACTGCTTTCCCATCTTTTGCAACCAAATCGGCATAAACTCTGGTTCCGCTCAGTGCATACTTCGCCACATTATTATAAAGATTTTCAATAACTCTCCAAACTCTTCTTCCGTCTGCCATTACCACCACTGGTTCATTTGGAATATTTAATACCATATTAAGATTTTTGGCATCAAATTTCTCATCAAATTCTCCGGCAGTCTGATAAATCAATTCCACAAGATTGATTCTTCCAATCTGCAGTTCTATGTTTCCGGAACTGATTTTGGAAGCTTCCACTAAATCTTCCGTCAAATGCTTCAACCGCTGAGCTTTGTTTTCCAAAACCTCCACGTAACTTTGGATTCTTTCATTTTCTATTTTTTCACGCTTAATCAGACCTACATAATTAATTATGGAAGTCAGTGGTGTCTTAATATCGTGAGATACATTGGTAATCAGCTCTGTTTTCATACGCTCATTGCGGGTGCTTTCCTCTACCGCAAATCGCAGACCGGCTCCAATGTTGTTAATGCTTTGTGCCAGTGCATAATTATCCTGATGAAGATTGACTGCATCAATTTTATAATCCAAATCTCCATCTACGATTTTGCTGACACCATTGATGATTTCATGACGTTCCATGGCATCTTTTACAATATATACACCGGAAATTATGCTAATTGCCATAGGAATTCCAAGGCCAATCCAGAGATTATTATACAAAATTCCAAAACCCACGCACACAGTATTTATTAACACGTAACCGCCATATAAAATGATAACTCTTGTGGTGTTTTTGCGGTTTCGAAATACACGCAGCAGAAAACTGCTGATTCGATATAACACACTGTTGGTCCAAAGTGTTTCCGCTTTAATTCTTCTTACCAAACTAAAATAACCCGCCAAAAAAGACAGATTTATAATAAAAGCTGTAATTCCTACGATTATATTATTCCACAGCCCAAATTCGTAATCTCCTCTTGCTCCCTGCACAATAAGAATTTCAAGTAATGCTACAGAAAACATAATCAATGCTGAAATTTCCGTTTTTATCCTGTCAAACCAACACAAGCTGATTGCCTCTGTGCTGTCCTTATGACCGGACACAAAGGTAAGATAAATAAACAGCACAAACGCCAGCGCCATACTGATGGCTGCACTGATACAGGCAATGCGATACCATGGCTGAATCTTTTCATATTCTTTCTTTTCCTGATACAAACTGTCTTGGGCAATAAAACTAGTATCTACTGCCACTGCTATATAGTAATTACCGTTCATGGAATTATTCCAACGACGCATAATCTCCAGAAAACGTTCATTTCCCAACCCTAAATTAGTATCATATCCCATGCTGACAGAATTCATAAAAAAACTGGTTTCAAAATCATTAAAATACTGCACAAAGTCTTCCAACAGCATGCCTTCCTGTTCCATGTAAACATCACGGATTTCCTGCTCATTGGTATAAATCACATTAAGGTCGGTATCTACCACCGCATAACGCATATTCGTATTTTTTGAATGATACTTGTTTTCAAAAGTTTTGTACTGTTCAAAATCATCTTTCATTTTGACAATAGCACTTTCTAAATACTCATAAAACTGCTCTCTGTCTTTGTCAGAATAAAAGCGGTCTGCAAGGCTGATTCCGTCTACCGGAAGATAATATTCTTTTAAATATTTTAAAGTCTGTACCTGACCATCTCTTATGGAATCCGGAAGCAAAATCGTCTTCTCAGAGATAAGCTCTCCATCTGCCGAGGAATTATCATACACTTTGGTGTATTGGATTGCACTTTCTGCGCGACTTTCTTCTTCCTCTGCTTCCACCTGAAGATTATTGTATACAATGCCTTCTTTTCCCCATTTTATCAAGTCTTCCAGACGGTAATAAATAACGTCTTCTTCTGTTTCATAGGAAGTATCTGCCACGTTTCTTTTTACATAATCTTCTACGGAAATCAATTTTTCTGCATCATAATCTCCATCTGCTTCAAAAATAGTACATAAATGGACGTAATCCGACAATTCGTATAATTCTTCCTCCACCAGACTTTCATAATAGGCAGACTCTGTAAATCGCTTTCCTTCAAGCATATCTCCTGTGCCTTTGGTGCTCCCCTGATAGCTAAAACATACACTGCAAGCCACCACAGTAACAACCACAAGAATTGTCTGCAGTATAACTGCAACAGCCTTTATCCCTCTGCTGTATTTTATATTATGCATGAAGAAAACTCCTTTCCTGTTCTGATTAAATCTTTTCTATCTTATACCCAATGCCCCAAACTACTTTTAAGTATTTTGGCTCTTTTGGATTGATTTCAATCTTTTCACGGATATGGCGAATGTGAACCGCCACTGTATTGTCTGCGCCTATGGCATCTTCATTCCAGATACTTTCATAAATCTGATTGATAGAAAACACCTTTCCCTGATTTTTTACAAGCAGCAAAAGTATGTTGTATTCGATGGGTGTCATCTTTACAACATTACCATCCACCATAACTTCTTTCAAATCGTCGTTGATTACTAAATCTCCTGTCTTGAACACATTAGAGCTTTCTTCTGTGATATTTCCAAGCTCTGTGTATCTTCGAAGCTGGGATTTTACACGGGCAACCAACTCTAACGGATTGAACGGTTTTGCCATGTAATCATCCGCACCAATATTTAATCCAAGAATCTTATCTGCATCTTCTGTTTTTGCAGAAAGCATAATAATCGGTATACTGCTGGTTTCCCTGATTTTTAAAGTGGCATGAATACCATCCAGACGCGGCATCATTATATCAATAATTAATAAATGCACTTCCTGCTCCTGGAGTATTTCCATCGCCTGAACTCCATCATACGCTTTCAGTACCTGATACCCTTCCTGTACTAAATAAATTTCTATAGCATCTACAATTTCTTTATCATCATCACATACTAATATGTTTAACATCTCATCACCTCATCCAAAAATATACTGATTTAAAATTAATTCTACAGACATAAAAGATTAATTTTTCCTTAATATTGAATTATTCTAAAAAACCGTATAAGCCTTGCTTATACGGTTCCTGCTTCTACAGGTATTGCTTCGCTTTCGCATAACATACCTGAATGATATCTCTTCTTGTTATTATGCCGCAGAAAATATTATCGTCATCTACCACCGGAACGTAATTTTGTTCCAGTGCCCTTCTTATCATATCAATCATATCGGCTGTTCCGGAAACCGGTTTGATGTCTGTTTTGCGGGGTATATTTACCGCAGTAATCTCTCCAACCTGATCCAGACTGAGTTCTTTCTTTTCCCTTATTACCCTTAATATATCGCCTTCTGTAACAGAACCTACATAACGTCCTTGTCTGTCAATCATAGGAAGAGCTGTGTAGCCTGTTTCTTCCATAATATCCATCACTTTGGACAGTTTGTAATCTTCTATCACATATGTAACTTCACTTTTTGGCGTAAGGAAAAACAATACGTTCACATGCCTCTCCTCCATTTCAAACGCACTTTACCTATTTTTAACATAGCCTTATCTAGTATAACCTTGTTATTCTGATACGTCAAGGGATTCCATAACAAAATCCCCCGACAAAAAGTCAGGGGATTCTGCAAAATTATTTTGTAATATTTACTTTAACTGTTTTACTTACTTTTCCATATACCTTATTACCTGCGGAATCTTCTTTGTATGCTTTTACTCTTACATAGTAAGTTGTTCCCTTAGTCAGGTTTTTCAGTTTTGTACTTGTTTTCTTTGTTGTTACAGATGTTGTTGTTGCTTTTGTGAATTTCTTGCTTGTTGAGCAGAAGATTTCATAACCTGCTACTCCTTTTACCTTAGCGTACTTCACTGTAACTGTACCGGTAGAAGTATTCTTAGCGCTCTTGATTGTTGCTGCGCCAGTCTTAACTTTTTCCCATTTTGCCTTTACTGTAACTTTCTTGTTGGATGTAACCTTCTTATTTAAAGTCTTAACTTTCTTTCCGTTTACATACCAGCCTTTGAAAACATAGTTCTTTCTGGTTGGATCTTTCAGTTTCAAGCTCTGGTTCTTAGCAAGATATGTTGGGTTTAATCCGTTGTTCTTTCCGCCAGCCATCTTATAAGTTACTTTATAGGATGCTCCCGGTAATACGGTTACCTTACATTTTGCTGTCTTACCATCTTTTACTTTTGCTGTAATTGTTACTGTTGTCTTTTTCTTTACTTTCTTAGCTGTGATTTTACCCTTGCTGGATACTGTTGCAACCTTCTTGTTGCTTGATGTCCAAGTTACTTTCTTGTACTTAGCATCTGTTGGATTCACTGTTGCTGTTAAAGTAATCTGTGCTCTGTATCCTAATGTCGCCTTCTTAGCATTCAACTTGATTGATTTCACCTTTGTATAAGAAGGTGTCGGTGTTGCTGTTGCTTTAGGCGCAGATGTTGCTGTTGGTTCTGGTGTTGATGTTGCTGTTGGCACCGGTGTTGCTGTTGGTTCTGGTGTTACTGTTACAACCGGTTTGTCTGGTGTAGCCTCTCTTGTTGGTACCGGTGTTGATGTTGCTGTTGGTTCTGGTGTTGATGTTGCTGTTGGTACCGGTGTTGATGTTGCTGTTGGTGCTGGTGTTGCTGTTGGTTCTGCTTTTACTTTTACTTCAAAACCACTAACATAATCATTGTATTTTACAAGGATTGTGTATACACCTGCTTTATTTTTGTTGTATTCAGTTGTATCAATTTCACATGCATCAACTGAGATAGGCGCTTTATCATTTCCGTAAACACCTGTTACAGTTAAGTTAGTTAAATCAAGTTCTTCACCAATTTCATATTCTGTTTTTGTTGGTGCAACTACCTGAAGTCCTGTTAATGTTTTACCTTTTGCAATGATAGCTGTACCACCATCATCCATAGAAGGAATTGTAAATTCTACTTTTCCATCTGTTACAGACAGAGTTGTACCGGAATAAATATCCATCATACTGGTCTGTTCTGCATCTGATTTTGAATATTCGCTTAAGTCAATGGTTACTTTCTGTGCTCTTTCTGTTGTATTGAATGCCAAGTATACTGTTTCTCCATTATACTCTCTCAATACCACTTCATAGCCATATCCATCTCCACCTAATACATTGCTTCTAGTACCCTTAGACATTACATCTGTGTACAGAGAACGTGCTGCTAATACTTTCTTGTAATGAGCAAGCATATCTTTCTGGTGGTCTTCTAAATCGTTAAACTGCATATCGTAACGGTTATTTTCGTAAACACCAAATGCATTCGGACCGGAAAGTGCCACTTCTTCACCGTAGTAAACAACCGGCTGTCCTTTAGCAGTAATCTGTAAGGATGCTGCTAATTTTGCTTTTCCGTAGTCATATCCTACAGAATATAAGAATCCATCTTCATCGTGACTGCTTAAGAACTGTCCCATGCTAAGGCTGCTGCTTAAAGCTGCGTTACGTGCTTCTAATGTTTTTTCTGCTGTTTCAATATTTCCGTTTACAAATTTAGCTGCAATATCATCGAATCCAAAGTCAAGCTCAGAATCCATCTGTCCATTACCTAAGTAATTTGCTGTGCTGTTATAAGTTGCATCCCAGTATTCACCAATCATCTTGAAGTTTGGATTTACTTCTGCCAATGCTGTCTTTAACTGAGTAAATGTTTCATGTTCAACATGTTTAATAGTATCCACACGGAAATAGTCAATGCTGTTTCCTGCATCTGTTGTATGGCTTGCCCAAGCTGTCTGCCATGCAATCAATTTAGCTCTTACATCCTGATCTTCTGTCTTGAAGTCCGGCATATCGCTTAATTCCATTGTAATATCATCAGAGCCAATTTCTGCTCCCTTACGGAACATGCCTGCGAAGTTATCATTTTCGTTTGTGTAGTATCCGGCATGGTTGACTACGATATCCACCATAACCTTCATACCACGTTTGTGTGCTTCATCTAATAATTCATCTAAATCTTCTGTTGTTCCTAAGTGTTCATCAATCTTTGTAAAGTCTTTTGCCCAGTATCCTGTATAAGCTGCCTGGTTTAAGTCTTTTTTAACAATGTCTTCGATATTATCAACAATTGGAGTAATCCAGATTGTATTAATACCTAACTGCTGAAGATATCCAAGTTTTGAGATAACACCCTGAATATCACCACCATGGTAAGATTCTGCCATCTTCAGATTATATTCTGAACCACCATTGTTAGAAGCATCTCCATCTGCAAAACGGTCTGTTAATAAGAAGTAAATTCTTGCTTCATCCCATGATGCATCTGTTGTTGTTTTATTCACTACCTTAATAGTAGCATTTGCTGTTGTCTTGTTTCCATAAAGGTCTGTTACTGTAATTGGCACTTCGTAAGTTCCTGCTTTTGTAGTGCTGTCAATGTAAAGTATACCTTTATTTGTGATTGTACTGAAGTTTACCTTCATTTCTTTGCCTGCAATTTCTGTCAGGTCTGCCTGAATTTTGCTTAATTCTACTGTTCTACCTGTCGCTTTATTGATAGCTTTTACTTCTACAACCGGATTCTGGTCATAATTTACTTCTCCCGGTGTTACAGTAGTTGTAAGTTCTAATTCAGCCTTTTCATAATGTTTAACACCACCTGGGTTATACTGGTCTTCTACTTCTTCTCCGTCGATAAGGAAATGATATTCATAATCGCCATCTGCAATGTTCTGGAATTTGTAGATGAATAATTCATCTTTTGCAACATATTCCATATCAAATTCCTGTTCTTCGTTAGTTTCTAAGTTTTTAACTACTACTTTTGCTTCTTTGATTGTATCCATTGTTCCGTTGTAGAACTTATCGTCATCACGATAGCAGAATACAATACCATTGTCATAGTAGGACTGACCGGATGGTAATACATATGGTTCTTCTACGCCTTCACCACCACGAACTTTAGTATATCTGTCACCATCGTTCATAGTAAGTGTTCTGTCACCGTATTCACGGTCAGTATTCTGGTCTGCTCCCCAGTATCCGAATAATCTTACGATATATCCGAAGGAAGTTGTGTCCTTATCTGCATTGATGTATGCAACATATTTTGGACTATCTGTTGTTCCCTGATTGATTAAATCATAGCTTGTTACTGAACTTGCATTATTCCATGTGTAAATATCAGAAATTCCGGTATATTTGGAATTTGTTTTATATTTATATTCGTAAATTAATGCACGTCTTGTGTAATAGTATTTCTGTGTTTTCTGTTTTGCTACACCGTTTACTTTGTAGTCAAGAATTACTTCATAATATCCTGTATCTGCATCGTTTGTTACTGTTAACAAACCATCTTCTGACATTGTAAATCCTGGCTTTTCAGATTTTAAGGAGAATTTTACAGAGCCTTCATCTGCTACACCAACACCTGTATACTGGAATTTACCTGCACCTGCAGCATTCTTTCCATTAATTACAAGACCTGGCATAACTACGATAGAGTTACCTGCTCCTTCTTCACCATCACCTACAACGTTTTCGTTCTGAACGTCTGAATAGTATCCTTTATCTGCAAGTGTTACACCTGCGATTGGTGTTACTTTGAATTTATACTGGTATGTTCCAGGCTCAATGTCCTTTAATGTTACAGTATAATTTCCTTCTGCTGTTTTTGTTAAATTCTTTCCTGTGTTCCATCCGTCTTCGCCTACTACTGTACCCACTAATGTTACAGTCTTAATTTTTCCTTCTAAACCGTAGTTTTCCGGTGCAAAGTTGAATGTGATTGTTTCATTTGTAGTATCTACGATTGGGCTGTCTTCGCCAACATGTATGCTTTCTAATGTGTATGTAGAGTTTCCATCTGCATCATAGTTATCATTCTTTGGATCTGTTACGTCATTACCATCTACTAAGAATTTGTATGCGTATTCTGTTCCTACTACAAGTTTTTCTGTAATAGACCATGTTCCATCGCCATTTGCTTCCATATTCTTAGCATTTGCATACCAGTCACCGCTTCCGTACATAGTTCCGGCAAGTCTTACGTTACCAGCATTTGGTGCAAAATATGTAAATGTTACAGATTTTCCATCTTCACCTACTACAGGGCTCTGGAAATCTGGTTCTTTAACTACTTCTGGTGCTATAAAGTATGTTGTACCTACTGTGCCAAGACCATCGTTTGGTACAATTCTGTCAATAAAATTATATGGGTCACAAGTTGCATCCTTGTCACCAATCTGAATCTGATATTCGTAAGATTTTCCTGCCTGTAATTTAGATGCAGGAATTGTTGCTGCATACAGATTCTGTGTGCTTTCTTCTTCTACTAATTCAAATGCCTGCTGTTCATAATCTCCTGAACTTCCGTTCATACGGTATAATACCTTACTGCTGCTTCCCAATGTTCCATTGTATGGGTAGTAAATAGTTACGGAACCATTTCCGTATTCAGGATTACGTACTACAACAGGATTTCCTTTATACTTTGCACAGTTTAAAGGATCTCCGGCATATGTA
>CAYVCL010000080.1:0-11478 GCA_964450185.1 uncultured Lachnospiraceae bacterium
GCTTGGAGAGGACATTCTGGTAACAGGATATTTATAAATATTATATCGAGTAAGAAAAAGGAAGTGAAATCGTGTTTACAGGAATTGTAGAAGAAGTTGGAAAAATTAAATCAATTTCTATGGGAAGCAGCTCCGCAGTTCTGACTATTGGAGCATCCAAAGTCTTGGAAAATACAAAATTAGGCGACAGTATTGCCGTAAATGGTGTATGCCTTACAGTTACAAAATTGGGAACAGACTATTTTACAGCAGATGTGATGGCAGAAACCATAAGAAGAAGTTCTTTGGGAACATTAACAAATGGAAGTCCTGTAAATCTGGAACGGGCTATGGCAGCAGACGGAAGATTTGGCGGTCATATTGTATCAGGTCATGTGGATTCCATGGGAAACATCGCTGCCATTGTGCCGGAGGATAATGCTATCTGGTACACCATAAATGCAGATGCAAAAACATTACATTACATTGTAGAAAAAGGTTCTATCACCATAGACGGAATCAGTCTTACCGTAGCCTATGTAGACGAAAGCTGCTTTAAAGTATCAATCATACCTCATACAAGACAGGAAACAAATCTTTCCTCCAAGGGCGTTGGAGATAAAGTAAATTTAGAATGTGACATCATCGGAAAATATGTAGAAAAACTGCTGACTCCGGTGGAAGTAAAAGAAGAAAAGCAAAGCAACATTACAGAAGAATTTTTAAGAAAATATGGATTTTAATTAAAATAAAAAGTAAGGAGAAATTTAAATGAGTGAATTTGCAACCATTGAACAGGCATTAGAAGATTTAAAAAATGGAAAAATTATCGTAGTGACAGATGATCCGGATAGAGAAAATGAAGGTGATTTAATCTGCGCTGCAAAATTTGCAACACAGGAAAATGTTAACTTTATGGCAAGCTATGCAAAGGGATTAATCTGTATGCCAATGACGAAAGAACTTTGCGAAAAATTAGAGTTAAACCAGATGGTGGAAAAAAATACAGATAATCACGAAACCGCATTTACCGTTTCCATTGACCATGTAGATACTACAACCGGAATTTCTGCATACGAACGTTCTGTAACTGCCATGAAGGTAGAAGAACCGGATGCAAAACCGGAAGATTTCAGAAGACCGGGACACATGTTTCCACTGCAGGCAAGAGAAGGCGGTGTGTTAAAGAGAACAGGACATACAGAAGCTACGGTAGACCTTGTAAAACTGGCTGGTCTTGGAGAATGTGGTCTTTGTTGTGAAATTATGAGAGAAGACGGAACCATGATGCGCACTACAGAGTTAAAAGAATTCTCTAAAGAACATGGTTTAACGATGATAACCATTGAAGATTTGATTAAATACAGAGTAGAAAGAGAATCTTTGGTAGAAAAAGTTTCTACTGCAAAGCTTCCTACAAAATTTGGTGAATTTATGATTCACGGATTTGTAAATAAATTAAATGGAGAACATCATGTGGCACTTACCATGGGTGATGTGGCAGACGGAGAACCGGTTCTTTGTCGTGTACATTCCGAATGTCTTACCGGTGATGTATTTGGCTCCCAGCGTTGTGATTGTGGTGAACAGTTAGATGCTGCCATGAAAGCAATTGCAACAGAAGGCAGAGGAATTTTACTTTATATGCGTCAGGAAGGTCGTGGCATTGGTTTGATGAACAAATTAAAAGCTTACGAACTTCAGGAACAGGGCTTTGATACAGTAGAAGCAAACCTTAAACTTGGATTCCCGGCAGATATGCGAGATTATGGAATCGGTGCACAGATTTTGTATAATTTAGGTGCAAAGAGATTAAATCTTTTAACGAACAATCCGAAGAAGATTACAGGATTGAAAGGATATGGAATTACCATTGAAAACCGTATTCCAATTCAGATTGCCCCTCAGAAGCATGATGAATTTTACTTAATCACCAAGCAGAATAAAATGGAACATATGACAAACTATTAAATCAATATAGAAAAAGGAGAAAAGAAAATGAAAGTATTAGAAGGAAATGTAGTAGCAAGTGGAATTAAAGTGGGAATGGTAGCAGCAAGATTTAATGAATTTATCGTTTCTAAATTAGTTAGCGGAGCAGAAGATGCCTGTGTTCGTCACGGTGTAAATTCCGATGATATTGAATTAGCATGGGTACCGGGAGCATACGAAATTCCTTTAGTAGCAAAGAAAATGGCAAAATCAGGAAAATATGATGCAGTAATATGTCTTGGAGCAGTAATTAAAGGTTCTACTTCACACTATGATTATGTATGTGCAGAAGTAAGCAAAGGTATTGCAAGTGTATCCTTAGAAACAGAAATCCCAGTTATCTTTGGTGTACTTACTACAGACAACATTGAACAGGCGATTGAAAGAGCTGGTACAAAGGCTGGAAACAAAGGATATGACGTGGCTTGTACAGCCATTGAAATGGTAAACTTAATGAAAAACATGTAATCGTTGAAAGAAAATTTACATGTGGAGTAAAATGAAATGTCAATAAAATGTATTGCACTTGATTTAGACAGAACAACATTAAATATAGACGGAAAGATTTCCAAGGAAAATAAAGCAGCGTTAGAATATGCCATAAGCCGGGGAGTACACATCGTGGTGGCTTCCGGCCGGGCATTTGATACCTTGCCAAAGGATGTAATTGAGATTTCAGGAATCGAATATGCCATTACATCCAATGGAACCGCTGTGTACCATATTCCCACAGGAAAATGTCTTCACCAGTACAAATTATCTAAGGATAGCATAGAAGAGATTATTCAGTTATCCAAAAGTGAGAAAGTTACATATGAAGCATTTATCGACGGGAAAGCTTATGCAGATAGTACCTACATAGACCATCCGGAAATATTTGGTGCCAATGAACAGGCGATTGCTTATATTAGAGAAACCAGAAACATGGTAGAAAATATTGAGCAATTTATCAAGGAACATATCGAAGAATTAGACTGTATGGACATTATCACAAAAGATAATGAATTAAAACGAACATTGATGGAGCAGCTTAAAAATGATGTGGAAGGAATTTACGTTACTTCCTCTATTGAGCAGCTAATCGAAATATCCAATGAACAGGCTGGAAAACATTCCGGTGTGAAGTTTATTATGGAATTGTTAAAATTAAAGCGAGAAGAAATTGCAGCTTTCGGTGATGGTGACAACGATATTGATATGTTAAAATTCGTAGGAACCGGCATTGCGGTAGAAAATGCTTCCAGTCAGTGCAAAAGTGCTGCAGATATGATAACAAAACATCATAACGAAAATGGCGTGGCATATGGAATTTATGAAATGTTGAAGATTTAGAGGCGTGTTGTAATAATGTAAAGGTTTTACGATTAAGGAGAAAGATAGCTTATGAAGAAAATAGCTAAGAAATGTATTGCAGCCTTATTAGCCGTTACTCTTGCAGGTACAGGAGTGACTTCATCAGGAATTACATCAAATGCACAGGAAAACAACGGTGAAAAGCAAATTAAAAATATAATTTACATGATACCGGATGGAGGTGGATTTCCAGCCTATCAGGTTGCAAAAGCTGTAAAAGAAGCTGGTGGACTGACATTTGCCTATGACAATTCCAATTTTAATGGAACGAAAATTACGGAATCTAATCAGAAAATGTATTTGGAAGATTATTTGACCGGTTCTGTCAGCACCAGATCAAATAACAATGAAACTACAGATTCAGCGGCGGCAGGTACGGCGCTTGCCACAGGAACGAAAACAAACAACAGCTATATGGGCGTAAATCCAAGTTATAAGCCGGTGGCAAATATTTTGGAACTGGCGCAGCTAGAAGGAAAAAGTACAGGTATCATTGCAACTTCCTATGAATATGATGCGACTCCTGCGGCGTTTGCTTCTCATACAAACAATCGAGAAAATTATAGTGAAATTATAGAACAGATGAAATACTCTGATATAAATCTTGTGCTGGGCGGCGGTATAAACTATAGCGGTTATACCGGTGGTAACAAATCCGATGGAATAAAAGAAGCAGGATATACTTTAGTTGGAACAGAATCACAGCTTGAGAATGCTGCAAAAAGCGCAACAAAAGATAGTAAAATCTGGGGTACATTTCAGAGCTATAGTCATCATATGCCTTATGATTATAAATATGGCAGTAGTTATGATGGAATTGATGATTCTTCTAAAAACACACCTACCTTGGCAGAAATGACAGAATCCGCCATTGAGATTTTGAGTAAGAATGAAGACGGATTTTTCTTAATGGTTGAAGGAAGTAAAGTTGACTACGGATGCCATCATGGAAAAACAGTAGAAATTGCCAGTGAATATATTGCTTTTGATGAAGCATTCAAAATTGCTTTAGAATATGCAAAAAACAGAACAGATACCGTGGTTATTTCCGTGGCAGACCATAATACAGGATTAAACAGTGCGCCAGAGGGCTCGAAACTGGCAAGCGTAGTTTCTACTACCCAGAGCGGATATAATTATGAAGCTTTAGACTGGGCAAGCGGAACAGGAAGTGAATATCCTCATACAAGTGCAGACGTAGGATTCTTTATGTATCTTCCGGAAGGCGTGGAAGGAATCGATGGGACTTCAGCAAAGAGCATTTCTGTAGAAGATGCAGGAAATTACAAAATAGACAATGCAGAAATAGCACCATATCTGGCTTCCTTAATTAGTGATACTACGTTAAAAGAAGCTACCAATCAATTATACGTAGATGTAACAAACTTAGGAACTTACAGCGATGGAACCTTTAAATTTAATGAAAAAGACGCATCTGTAAAAATAAATACAGACCAGGCAGTTATAAATCAAAGTTCAGTGGATTTAGACGGAGAGGTTACTTTATATGTAAATGGTAAAGTTTATGTTCCAAAGAAATTGTTAGATACCCTTGGGATACAGGTAAATTATGTAGATGAAAAGGAAATTCAGGGAAGTGGAACTAAGGAAGATCCTTATATTATTGCGAATAAAGAAAATTTCCTGAAATTTACCAATAATATGATTTCCGGAGAAACATACGAGGGAAAATATATAAAACAGACTGTTAATATTGATATGTCTAATGTGGCAGGCTATGTGGGAATTGGTTCTAATGGAACTTTTGCAGGAATTTATGACGGACAGGGACATACCATAACAGTAAATATCAATGCTTCTGTAGAAAATGGAATTGCAGTATTTCCATATACTACCGGAACAATTATGAATTTAGGAACAATAGGTGCAATTACGAATACTTATCCTTCCGAGGGTGGTTGTGCCGGAATTGCACGTTCTGTAAGAGAAACCGGTGCGGTAGTAAACTGTTATTCTACCGTAGATTTATCTGCTACTAAGGATGCAGGCGGAATTGCATGGACTTTGAAAGAAAGCAGCGGCAAAAAAGGTATTATCCAGAACTGCTATTACAAAGGAAAAATTGAAGCAAAAAATAATTATGGTATTGCTTGGAATGAAGCGGGAACTGTAAGCAATGCTTATTACCAGTTGGAAGACGGAAGTACTTCCTTAGCATCCTCCAATACTTCAGGAACTAAGAAAACGTCTTTTATGGCAGATACATTAAATGCCTATCAAGAAGATGCAGTAAATAATGTAAGTGCAATTACGTCCACAGAGCAGCTTTGTAAATTTGCAGATGTAGATGGATACGATTTTGCTTTCCAAGGAAGCCTTGCAAAGCTTGTAAAATTTTCTTATACCTACACAGGAACAAATGGAGAAACTATCACAGAGGATGTAGAGAATTTCCAGCCGGATGTGACGGGATATAATATTTCTATTTCCGGAAACATTGATAGCAGCAAACCAATCACATTGACGGGAACAGCATTGAATACCAATGGAAATGAAGTGGTAACAAATTATGAGGTTCACGTAAATGAATATGGATTTGCCACAGGAGAAGTTCGAATTACAACCAAGGTAGCAAACGATTATTACACAACAGAGGAAACGATTTCCTATGGTATTAATATTACAGCACCAATAAGCAGGGTAACGGTTATACCAACGGTAACATCAGTACCAAGTGTAACAGCGGAACCAACGGTAACATTAATGCCAAGTGTAACGGCGGAACCAACGGTAACATTAATGCCAAGTGTAACAGCGGAACCAACGGTAACATTAATGCCAAGCGTAACGGTAGCACCGAGTGTAACGTCAGAACCAAGTGTAACACCAGCGCCAAGTGTAACGTCAGAACCAAGTGTAACAGTAGCACCAACAGTAGCTCCTATTTCTATAAAAACTGTAAGTTGTGCTAAGATAAGTAACGAAGTATACACAGGAAGGGACATCAGACCGGCTGTTAAATTAAAATATAATGGAACAACCCTAAAAGAAGGCATAGATTACAATTTAATGTACAAAAATAATAAAAAAATAGGAAAAGCAACCATAACTATAAACGGTATGGGTTCCTATAGTGAACAGAAAACAGTAACCTTTAAAATCGTTCCAAAGAAGCCAGCCTTTACTTCTGCAAAATATCAGAATAATAAAGTTACGCTAAAATGGAAAAAAGTAAAAGGTGCTACAGGATATGAGATTTATAGAAGTACCAAAAAGAATAGTGGTTATAAGAAGATAGCCACCATAAAAAAGGGAAGTAAAGTTACTTACACAGATAAAAAGAATCTGAAACAGAATAAGAAATATTATTATAAAATAAGAGCCGTGAAACAGAATTATAAGAGTTCTTATAGTAAAGTGAAAAGTGTAAATGTAAAAAAGTCAGCCGCAGGAAAATAGCGGCTGACTTTTGAATTTGTGTTGTTATTCAACAATAGTCAAATTATCATTTTCATCTAACGTAAACCATTGGGAAGATTCATTATAAACAGTTTCCAATAGAAAATCTACAGAACCATCCTGATTGATATCTTCCATTTCCAAAACAGCATCTTTTGATGTGAATTGGCTGTTTGAAATAATATCCAACGCAGATTCACTTAAGATTTTTTCTTTATCAGATACTTTTGCTTTAAAAGTTCCCTGCAGAATTAATTGGTCATTTTCCAAATATAATTCTCCCCGTTCCACTAACAAGTCTATTTGATATTCATTCTCGTCTTTGACATAGTTTGTAGTAAAAATAACATAATTTCCGTCTAAAGTTGTCCGTTCGTCTTGATTAACCTTTATATCCTCTAATACTTGATACCACTCATTAAGTTCTTTTGTTCCCTCAAATTCAAATTCTTTAAAAGTTCCGTTTTCAGAAGTGTTTAAAGAATTTTCTCCCTCTGTTAAATCGACTACATCCTGTAAGGGTTTGTCAGAGTCGGGACTGATATCATTTTGAAAGACTTGTTTTCCTGCTATCATAATAACCGCACAGGCAGCCAGTGATGCAATGCCAGTGACAGCTTTCCAATGATGAAATTTTGGCTTTGTTTTATGGTTTTGCTCATCATTTAATTTATGCATTTTTTGCTTTGTATCTTCAATTAAATCTTTTGGTGCATGAATTTCATTGAAAGCATCTTTTATTTGTTTCTCCATTTTGCTCACTCCTTAAGAATTACAATCTGACCATCCGGCATTTTCCAGCTCTTTTTTTAGCAAACTTCTTGCTCTGGATAATTGGGATTTTACAGTAGTTTCTTTTTGTCCGGTTATATCACAAATTTGTTTGATTGAAAGTTCCTCATAATAGAATAAATACAATACGGTTCGATATTTTTTGGGTAGTTTTTGTACGTATTCATATAAATCGGATTGTTCTTTTGTTTCAAAGGCAATTTGATTTTGTTCATCTTCTAACGGCTGTGTGTGTTTTCGCCATCCACTCATTAAATTTGTTTTCGAACAATTTAAGGTTACACGAATTAGCCAGGATTTTAAGTGTTCTTCGTTTTGAATCGTGTCTATATTTTTTACTAGACGAAGAAATACTTCCTGAAAAATATCTTGAGCATCATGAACATTTTTCATTTGCGTCAAAGCAATTCGATACACCATATCTGCGTATCTGTCTACAATTCTATCTATATCTAAATCAAAAGTTTCTGTATTCAATCTGTTCTTCCTCCTAACCCATGGAAAATTTTAACATAGTTAGGAGAAAGCAACAATAAAAATTATTTAGCTAAATGAATTACACCAAGCCAGTAATAACCTTTGATATCTCCACCAATCTGATTTGCAACATTCTGAGCGATTGTCTGAAATTCAGCATCGTCAATCATGTAATCTGTACGGAGCATAGCATTGTCATTGGTACTTAATTCTGCAGCAAGTTCGTTTGCAATCGTGTCTAAATCAAAATATTTATTGTTGTAGTGATAAAATTCATTATCATCTGTATCACAAGTGTAATCATAAAGTTTTTCGTCTATTACAAAGCGTTCGTCTTCAACTAAAACATCACGAACTCCAAGGTCAGAAACATTCATAAGAACATTTTGAACTACTTCATTATCGTTGTTTGTGGAATCTAAAGAAATCCACTGGTCATCAATTTTAACACGGTTCCATGCATGAGGTAAATTTCCTTCCAGATAACCGGTAACTACAATACTTTCCAGACCTGCTTCATCAGCAAGAATTTTAAAAGCACCTGCGTAGCTTGCACAGACACCCACGCCATTTACCAAAGTACCATAAGCTGTAAAGGAATCTAAAAATTCGTCATCTACATATTTAAAATCATATTGTTCTGCGTTTTCTAATGCGGCATCATCATATACCGCGTTATCGCATAAATACTGGTTAATAGCCATTTCCTTTTCTAAATCGCTCATATCATCTGTGATAATCTGTGAAACAATTTCGGAAGCTTTTTGTTTTGTTTCTTCTCTTTTTGAAGAGGTTTCTTCCGGTGAATCATCGTAAGTAACATATAAAATACAGTTTTCGCTATCGTAAGTTGCATCCTGAATACCCATTACTAAAGGATTCTGATACTGGGCTTCTAAGAAGGCATCGGCAACAGCTTCTGTATTCATACTTTCATTAAACATACTTAAATCAATAGTTTCTGCACTGTTGAGCATATAAATAGCAATATATTCACTTAAGGCACTGTTGGCAGTTACTTTTACTTCGGTGTTTAAATCAGTGTTTGTTTTTTGGGTAGGTTCTGTGGTAGGCTCAGCTGCTTCCTCGGTAGGTTCAGCGATTTCCTCGGTAGGCTCAGCAGTAGGTTCAACGGCTTCCTTAGTAGGTTCTACAGCTTCTTCGGTAGGCTCAACTGTTTCAGGCACTTCGGTAGGTTGTGCTGTTTCTTCTTCCGGTGCTTTCGTAGGTTCGGAACTCTTTTCGTCATCAATAGTAATATCTTTATTGATAGTTCCACCCTTATTCTTTAATTTTTCCTGACGTTCTTTTAAAGCAGCTAAATCAGCTTCCAAAGTTTCTTCATTTACAGGAACCCAATATTCATCACATAAACGTGTACCAGAAGCATAGCCCCAAATCTTTAAGTAAGGTTGGGAAGATTCTTTATCAAGGGTTGCGGCTTCAAAATCATAATCGATTACTCGTCTTGCAGTAGTACCATCGCACATAGTGATTGCAATTTCTGCAGGAAGTAAATCGATTGAAGTGCGGAACAGAGAAGAATTTTCTGCTTCGTTTTCATAGTGCGCAAAAGTATTAGGAAGTAATTTGGAATATTCTTTTAAAGAAATCAAATTACTAATTGGTGAACTTCCTGTTTTGTTTACTGCGATAACACCCACATATTCAGGCATGGTTTCGAAGAAATCTCCATTCATATCTTCAAAACCACCGGAAACCATTTGGTCTTCGGAAGTAATGAAATTAGCAAAAGTACTATTCATACGATAAGTGGTACCATCTTCAAGAGATTCCTTTGGTGCGGTCCAAGTAGTTTCTGAAGTTCTTCCAAATATATAGGAATAGGAATTTAAGCCCTCGTCTGTTTTCATAACAGTGAATAACAAATAATCGGTAGCACCTTCTACAGGATTCCAACTGATTTGAGCATCCCCATATTCATTACAGGAGTAAGTTACCTTTGGGGCACTTTTTAATTCGCTGTTTATTTTTATAATGGTAGCTTTTGGAGTTGCTAATTCTTCTCCTGTTTCAATATCAATTTTCTGAACTAAGTATAATTTGTCTACATTTCCCCAGTTGTCCCCGGTTTCCTCATTATACAGATAGTTTCCGGACAAATCACTTATATCAAGTTCGCTTCCGGAAGGTAACATTGGTTCCACTACTCCAAAAGTAGGTGGCTCAATAGTAATTGTATTGTTTTCATAATCATAATCAAAGAAGATATCAGTGATTGGATATTTCATATCTGCGTCCTGATAGATATTAAAATAATCACTCCAGTCGCTGATGTCTTTTTCTAAAGAATTAAATCCCAATTGGAATTGAAGTGGCTGGTTACGGTCTAACTGAATTGTTTCTTTAGAATAATCTACAGCGGCAGCACCGTATTTTTGTCTTAAAGTTGTAAGCAGTTCATCATCGCCTTCTGCTAAAGTTGTTTTTGAAACATTGGTTTGTTCTTCCTGAATTTCATCAAAAGCTGTGGTATCTTCATTTACAGTGTTTGATGAAGAACAACCGGTTAACAGTAACATGGATGCCATAGTGAGGCATATTCCTTTTTTGAAAATTTGTTTTGATTTCATAATACTTCCTCCATATTATTTTTCGTGTTTCAATAGTAATACTACGCAGGTGGCAAAAAGGTTGCAAAAAAAATAAAAAAATTTTAAATTCAACAATTCTATGATATACTGCATAGCAAAAGGAGGTCAAACCATGTACTATTCATCCCATTATACATCCCCCATCGGTCCACTAATGTTGGCTGCCAATGAAGAATCCATAATAGGCTTATGGCTGGAGGGACAGAAATATTTTGCAGATACGTTGCCAAAAGAAGTAAAAGAAGATAAAAACAATCCAGTCATAAAGCAGGGAGAAGAATGGCTTGACAGGTACTTTGCAGGAGGCATGGATAAAAAGATAAAGCTGTTGGAATTGGAAGGAGCAGATTTATCAACATTATATATACCAAAAATAAGAGCAGTTCAGTAACTGTTCTTTTTTAATATCAAGTTTATTACGGTAGTAATTTGCAATACTAAAGTACCAAAAAATGAGTCGAAAATATAGATTTTTTGTGCAATATGTTATATAATAGAATAAGTGAAGACTATTATAATGATAATTGAAGGAGGTATTCTATGAAGAAGCAAAAATTAACACCGGAACAATACAGCCGGGCGAACAGGGTTCTAATGATGGTATTATCAGTTGTATATGTGATTTTTATTGTCATAGAATTAAATAATGTAAAGAGTGGTGGCATGGGTGTCGCAAGGGGATTGCGCATAGCACTGGATGTTATTGCTATAGTAGCCAATAATGTATTTGTAAGAATGAAGTCTGACAAGAAAATTGCCATGATTTTTATGGCTATGGGTGTATTATTGGTCTATGTGCCGTTAGTATTTGGAAATGATCCGGGGGCAATTGCAATGATATTTCCAATAA
>CAYVCL010000081.1:0-11065 GCA_964450185.1 uncultured Lachnospiraceae bacterium
TTTGCCAAAATCCGAGGTTTGTGTTTGAGGGAACAGAGGATATGGTTGCAGAGTACCATGACTATTGGTTTCATATCAAAGAAAGCCTAAAAGGTGAAGTGATTGCACTTGTAGTTTGTACGATTGTGGGACTAGTAATTCACTTTGTGTTGTAGAGTGAAACTGTCAGTTTGTCAGAGCGGCAAATCCAATTTGATAAAGGTAGAAAATATGAATTTTGTGAGGCGAAAGATATGATAGAAATAAGATATGTTCAGTTGACAGATAAAGAATTTTGGTATAGCCTTGACAGACATTTACCAGAAAAAGAATTTGAGAGCAAAGTAGAGAATAAAAGAGGGTATGTTCTTTTAGAAGACAATAAACTAATTGGATTGTTAAGATATAATCTTTTTTGGGATAATACACCATTTTGTACAATGCTATTTGTTGATTGGAATTATCACGGAAAAGGCTATGGAAGAAAACTTGTGGAATATTGGGAAACTGATATGAAATCACAAGGATATGGTATGCTTTTGACATCTACACAAGTTGATGAAGAAGCACAACATTTTTATAGAAAATTAGGATATAAGGATTGTGGAGGTTTTGTTATAGACATTCCAAAATATGAGCAACCAATGGAAATGTTTTTAATTAAGGGTATTTAAACAAATCCGATGAGGAAATAGTTGTTTTTAAATCAAGGAATGAAGCGAATAGGTATTTGAATGATGTATTCCAATATGGGAATTAATTGGATTTTCAGTATTTAGGGGAGGAAGCAGTTTTGATTAGATATGCAGAAAAAGAAGACACAATGACCTTAACAAAATTGGCAATACAAATGTGGGGCAGTCATACATTATCTGAATTAGAAGCAGATTTCGCAGAAATTGTCATGAATGAGAATGCCAAATGTTTTATTAAATATATTGGAACTGAGCCGGTAGGATTTGCTCAGTGTCAACTTCGATATGATTATGTAGAGGGGACAAAAACATCACCAGTTGGATATTTGGAAGGTGTTTTTATTCAGGAAAAGTTCAGACATAAAGGTTTTGCAAAAGAACTTTGAGGAGGACGTATGAAGGTATTATTTGCATTGGATAAAAAAGATTACACAGAAGATATGCCTGTAGTAGAGCGATACGCTGTCAGAGCAATTATAAAGCAGAATGGCAAATATGCCATGCAAAAAAGCAGTCTTGGCGAATATAAAATACCGGGCGGCGGTGTGGAAGCCGGGGAAAGTTATGAACAGGCGTTGTTAAGGGAAGTGCGAGAAGAAACCGGATTGCTGGTAAAAACGGAAACAATCAAAGAAATTGGGGAAGTTTTAGAAATCAAAGAAGATAAAAAGAATAAAGGTCATAAGTACGTTGCCCATTCTCTATATTATGAGTGTGAAGTAGCTCCTGAAATGGTAACTACAGAAATGACAGAAAGTGAATTGAGTAAAGGCTATCAATTAGAATGGGCAGAATTACAGCATATTATAGTAGAGAATATGAAACGTCAGAATGAGAACTGGGTCATTCGAGATACAGAATTTCTTAAGAGAGTTTATTTGATTGGTGACATTGTAAAAGTAACCGTTGACAGACCATTGGGGAGTTATCATCCAAAACACAAAGATATTTACTATCCAATAAATTATGGCTATATTGCAGGTATTATGGCTCCCGACGGCGAAGAACAGGATGCGTACATATTAGGAGTAGATGAGCCGGTAAAAGAATTTACAGGAAAAATAATTGCAATTATTCACAGATTTAATGATGTAGAGGAAAAATGGGTGGTCGCTCCGGAAAATGTTATATTTACAAAAGACGAAATCATGGAGCAGGTTAAATTCCAAGAACAGTATTTTAAGTCGGAGGTTATTATGTAAATGGCTTGGGGTGGAGGCTATTATGGAAAGAATTAGCGTAATATGGACGTATACGAAGGATATCATTGTTGTACCAGACAATATTTTGGTAAATTTGGATGAGTATACAGAGGATTTTCGGGAGTGGGTATCAGGTGTATCGTTTGATAGGAAAATTGAAAGTGGAACATGTTTTGGTATAGAGCAATATGTCTTTTATTTGAATGATAGGTATCTTTCCGACTGTGATGAGAAAGTGTATATTGAATGTGAAGATTATGAGCCTGTTACAAAACAGGATATACAAAAGTTGAAAAGAATGAAAAAGATATATTTTTAATGGTAGTTTGGGCAATTGGAATTTATAGAGGTAAATATGAAAATTATTGAAGTGCAAGAAAGAACACAGGTTTTAATTCAGCAATTACTAATGGTATGGGAAAAGTCTGTGCGAGAAACCCATTTATTCTTATCAGATGCGGAAATTGAAAATATCAAACAATATGTTCCAGAAGCATTGAACGGAGTTGCTCATTTGATAATTTTAAATGATGAAGATGGACATTCAGTAGCGTTTATGGGTATTGAAGATGCTGTATTGGAAATGTTATTTATTACCCCTGAATATAGAGGAAAAGGATTAGGGAAAGACTTACTTAGTTTTGGAATTAAAAAATACGGTGTAAAACGATTAACTGTAAATGAACAAAATCCGCAGGCAAAAGGATTTTATGAACACTTAGGATTTAGGATATATAAGAGAACAGATAACGATGAACAGGGAAATCCGTATCCACTTTTATATATGCATTTAGAAGGATAAATTTGAATTTGTTGAAGATAGGGAATTGCAGGAATCTGTTTGGAATGAAACAGAAAGAAAGTTTTTCAAAAAGGGAATTGATGACCCAAAATTCAGACTTATTAAGTTTCATACCATCGAAGCAACCTTTTGGATTGAAGGAAAATTCAGAACGTGCAAATATAAATAGGTGTATTGCAAGGATACCAAGATGGAAAACAAAATTTTACCCATTCTACATGGACTTATTTGAAATTCGCTATTTGTGGGGAAGACTTTGATGGGATAGATTTGTATAATTGTCATATCAAAGAAGGGAGCTATTGAAAATGGATACACAGAAAATTGGTACATTTTTAAAAGAATTGAGAAAATAAAATGACTCAAGAACAACTGGGAGAAAGGATAGGTGTGACAAATAAGACAATTTCTAAATGGGAAACAGGAAATTACATGCCACCAATCGAGAAGTTGAAGATGTTAAGTGATATTTATGGAATTAGTATTAATGAAATTCTTTCTGGTGAAAAATTGCAGGAGGAAACCTATAAAGAAGTAGCAGAAGAAAATATTACATATGTTTTAGAAAAAATGGAAACGGATGAAAAACAATTTGAAAATAAGATGCTATTTATTATGGGAATTACTTCTGTACTTGTAGTTGCGATTACTTTTTTGTTACCTAAGGGGGCTGGTTTGACTAATGCAGATAGAATAAGGGAACTTGTGGCAGTTATACTTGTAGTGGTTATGGCGGTTATTTCCAATGGGGTAAATCTTTTGGCTATTGTGCTAAAGAAGAATAAATAACTGGTTAAGGAGAAATAGGAAGATGAAAAACAAAATTGCAATTTTATTATATGCAGCAACTATATTATTAGGAGGATGTTCTCAGGCAAATCAAGAAGAAAGTACAATAGAGGTAAATTCTGAGGTAGTGGAATCCCAAGAAGTGACTACAGAGGAGTTAGAAACCGCCGGAGAAACTCTGGAAGCAGAAGAAACAGATCAGATAACTCCAGAGGCAGAGGAAGCAGCCGAGGCATCGCTGGATGATTCAATTTACGTGGGAGAATATTTGGATTATGATAATAATGAGCCAAATCTTGAAATTGCAAAAGGTGATGATGGTAAATACATCGTGCAAATCGGCATTTACCGTTTGACTACATTGGAGGACGGTGTTGGTGAATTGACAGAAGAAGGAATGCTTTTCACTGCAACCGATGCTGCCGGCAATCCAATTAGTGGTGTGATTACGGTTGAAGATAAAACAGCAACAGTTACGTTTACAAATTCTACATGGGATTACTTGGAAAATGGTACGTCTTTTCAGTATACCAAGAGTTCTGATGTTCCGAATGTTTGGAGGTAAATGGAAAAATAAATAATTGAATAATACTCTACGTTATGCTATACTAGAAAAAAAGGAACACCCGCCCACAAGGTGGGTTGACCAGTTAGATGAATATGAAAATCCACCCTAATCACTCGGCAAAGTTAGAAGGGTGGTTTTTCTATGTGTAAATTACATTACTTTAAATTCATAAATATGAATGTGAGCAATGCAAGGATGAAAGAGCCAAAAGCCATAAGGTCTTTGAAATCAAATTGATTTTTTTTCATCAGCACCACCTCCATTCTATGTAATAAAATGAAGGTCAACGCACCCTGTAACACGAATGTTCCGTAAAAAGATTATATCACAAAACGAATAAACGTTCGAGCGGGTTGTTTAAATTACGCAACGAAAGGTAGGCTTGAATTGAAGTTAAGAGAAGAATTTACTTGTCCATTGGAATTGGTGCAGGACATGATTAAGGGAAAATGGAAACCAATTATTCTATGGAGATTACGCTTGGGAGCCACTTCACTTTCAAAGTTAGAGAGGGATATTGAAGGAATAACACAAAAAATGTTATTGGAGCAATTAAAAGAGTTGATAGATTATGGATTTGTGAAGAAGGAAACTTTTGAAGGATATCCTTTGCACGTAGAATATTCCCTAACATCAGACATGGGAGAGGAAATATTGAATGCGTTAAAAATAATGCAGCATATCGGAATTGATTACTTAAAAAAGACCGGTAAGGAGCAGATTTTAATTGAAAAGGGACTGATTTAGGAACAATACCCACAAAAAAGTGGGTAATTTACCATTCAATCATGACTGCTTATAATAGCTCTATAAAAATTAATTGGAGGTATTAAAGATGAAAGTTTTAAGCAGTGGAATTGTTAATGGTGTGATTCAGGCACAATATGGAGGACGTGGGACACAGTTTAATGAGAATAATGTCCCAACGTATTCCTTGCCTTTTAAGGTGGAAAATGCTCCGAAAGAAACCGTATCTCTTGCGATTGTTTTGGAAGATAAGGATGCTTACCCGGTAACGGGCGGTTTTGTGTGGATACACTGGTTAGCCGCAAATATAACCCGTTTCGAAATAAAGGAGAATGAGAGTCAGACAGCCACAGATTTCGTACAGGGAAGAAATAGTTGGACGAGTATACAGGGCGGTGAACAATCAGCCGAACTTTCCAGCTTTTACGGTGGCATGACACCGCCGGATAAAGCGCATACTTATGAACTTCATGTATATGCATTAGATAAAATGTTAGATGTTAAACAAGGATTTCTGTTGAATGAACTTTACCATGCAATGGATGGACACATTTTAGAACAATATACTTTGAAAGGTATCTATGAAAATTAGATTAAGGGGAGGTTCGAAATGAGTATAGAAGAACAATTCAATCTTGTAGCGCAAGAGTATGATGCAAATCGCAAAAAATTTATACCTTGTTTTGATGATTATTACGAAAATACAACAAAGTTTATTGTTTCAAACATTGTAAAGCCAAAGCAAATTTTAGATTTAGGCGCAGGAACTGGCTTATTGTCATATTTTTGGTATCAACAGTGTTCGGAGGCTGAATATGTGCTCGTTGACATAGCGGATGAAATGCTTAATGTTGCACGAAAAAGATTTGCTGGTATAGACAGTATTTTTTACGAAACATTGGATTATTCTAAAGGACTTCCGGATGGAAAGTTTGATGTGATAATTTCAGCGTTGTCAATTCATCACTTGACAGACGATGAAAAGTTAAAATTATTTGCACGAATTTATGATAAATTACCGGAGGACGGCATATTCGTAAACTATGACCAATTTTGTGCAGGGTCGGAAGAAATGAATGATTGGTTTGACTCTTATTGGGAAAAACAGTTGGAAAACAGCGGATTGACTGAAAAGGACATAGAATTATGGAAAGAACGGAGAAAACTGGATAAAGAGTGTTCGGTTGAAGAAGAAATGGAAATGCTTCGACAGTGTAAGTTTAGGACAGTTAAGTGTGTTTATTCTTATCAGAAGTTTTCGGTGATTGTTGGGATGAAATGAGTTAATAGTTGTATATTTGTTTTGAAGGGGCGAGATAAGACGCCCCTTCTTGCACTATATGTTTGGATGAAATTTTGCTATCTTTTATCGATAATTGTATCAATCAATCCATATTTAAGTGCTTCATCTGCAGACATATAATTATCTCGTTCTGTATCAAGCTGGATTTCTTCAATAGACTTTCCAGTGTTTTCTGATAAAATACGGTTTAAGCGTTCTTTGCTTTTTTGCATGTGGTCTGAGACGATTTTTATGTCTGTAGCCTGTCCTTGTATACCATTTCCATGAATTGCTGGCTGATGTATCATGATTTCCGCATTTGGAAGGGCTATACGCTTGCCCTTTGTACCGCCAGCCAATAGAAAGGCTCCAAAGCTGGCAGCAAGACCTATACATATCGTAGATACATCACATTTGATATATTGCATTGTGTCATAAATTGCAAAGCCAGCAGTGACAGAACCTCCAGGACTATTTATATATAATTGAATATCTTTGTCAGGATCTTGTGCTTCTAAGAACAACATTTGAGCAATAGTTAAGCTGGCAGAAACGTCGCTTATTTCTTCGCCCAGAAATATTATCCTATCTGAAAGAAGTCTTGAGAAAATATCATAACTTCTTTCACCTTTGCTTGTTTGTTCGATGACATAAGGAATCGTACTCATGCAGCAATTTTACCTCCTATCATATAAGTTGTATGAGAAAGATAAAATGATGTACTTTTCATGATGATTCTTGATTGTTTTGGATGGAAATTGCGATTTTTTCTATATACTTGTGGTGTACAAGAATAAAATTGAGTAAAAGCTAAGGTAAATGCCTGTTGAGAATTGTACTGTGCTTCATAAGCTATATCTATTATTGGTTTATCCGTTTCAACCAGTTTCCGGGCAGCTATTGTCAATCTGCGTCCTTGAATATATTTGTAAACTGTTACACCTGTTTTTTCTGAAAAGGTTCTCGCAATATAAAATTTTGAATAATTTAAATGTTCTGCAATCTTATTCAAAGATAGTTCTTCATCTAAATGTGTTTCTATATAATCTACAATTTTTTTTATAACTATATTTTGCTCCATTTAAAATCGCTCCTTTCGCTAAATAGTATAGCATAATCTTTTGAAGCAGTCTTAATAGAAATTGCCCTATTAAAATATTGCAATTTACCAAACAGTTCACACCCTCCATTTATAATGTGGTATAATCGGTTATATTATTTTAGTATTATATGGGGCGCAAAATCTTGTGGGAGCATATAACACAAGGGAAAGTTTACTTATAGAAAAACGGAGAACTGACAATGAACAAGATAATTAAGATAATTGCAGGGCTGTTTATTATGGGAACAGCACTTTGGGGCTATCACTATGAACCCCAATATATGTATGAATTAACTTTTGTGTCCAATTTTTCGTGTGGACTGTTGCTAATAGTGGATGGAATCTTAGATTTGTTAAAGAAAAAGGCGTTGCCGCTTATTTTGTATCAGGTAGTATTACCATGCATCAATACTGTTTTCTTTACAGTGATTTTTGAATTA
This sequence comes from uncultured Lachnospiraceae bacterium, assembly GCA_964450185.1. Classification (GTDB taxonomy): domain Bacteria; phylum Bacillota; class Clostridia; order Lachnospirales; family Lachnospiraceae; genus RUG11237. Next base: position 7,607 of record CAYVCL010000081.1, read on the forward strand.
TTTGGACTGCATGATTTTAATTTTGAGGGGATGTTTTTCTTTATGCATGTTACTAATCCGCTTATTTTTATGCTGGTATATCTGTTTTGTACAAAATTGGAATTAAAAAGTAAAAGGGATTATTTAAAGAGAATCTTTATTGCTCCAGTAATGATTATGGTGTATGCATTGTTTGATTTGATTCGTTACCTTGTAACAGGAGAACTTGTGTATGGATTGATTGTAAAGGACAAAATCACATACATTTCAGTACCGGCGATTGGAATTGTGTTATATCTTCTGATGGCATTTATGAGTTATGGATTGTTGGAGTTGAAGCTGTTTGTACAAAAAAATAAATTATAACGAACACCGCTAAAAACCGCACATTTACTGGATGTTACGGAGCGTAACACTATAGTTACAGTACGTTTCTTGCACGTTTTTGAGTGAAAAAGTATGATGGTTTTGTTGAAGGAGATTACAAGGAGGAACTATTATGACAATCGGAGAAAAAATTAAACAGGCAAGAAAAGAGCAGGAAATGACACAAGAGCAATTAGCAGAAAAATTGATTGTATCACGAGCAGCGATTGCGAAGTGGGAAAATGATAACGGTGTTCCGGATATTGAAAATCTGAAAAAATTATCTCAAGTATTTGGCATAACAATGGATGAATTATGTGACAATTCTGTTGCGGGTGATGCACCAAAGACGGTCACTAAGGATGAATATTATGCACCATATCTCGGAAAGAAATGTAACATTGAGTTGATTGATTGGAATGATGGGGTATTTGATTCCTATTTGGTGAATCAGGATGAGAAATTCCTTTACTATATAGCAATTAAGAAAAAGTGTAAAAAAGTCGGTATGATAGCAAAACAATATATAGAGAAAATAGAAGTATGCTCTAAAAAAGAAGAACCGGCAGCGGAACTTTCAGAATTTGTCGAAATCAACGGCAGCTATTTTTTAGATAAAACGGTGGATGTTTATCTGGAAGATAAGCACTTTTTCAGTGGAATATTAGGTGACGATACAGAAATGTTAGGAGTTGGAATTCAAGACATCAATGAGAATTGCGTAAAACTAGTAACAGGCAGAGAGATTGAAACAAAACAAATTGCGAGAATAGAAACAGTAATTAACTAATATAAAATTGCAATTACGCAAAATGCTGCCAGACCATTTGTTTGTGGTCTGGCAGCGTCTTATTTATCAGCGTGTTCACTACGCTTTTTATGCAACGTTCTTGTTCGCATATTGTATATCATTTTTTTTCTGACTTTTTTTCCCATTTAAAAATACGCTTCTGAAAATCAGTCTTGCCAAAGGTCCAACAAGAAATAACTGTAGTGGAAGTGCCATAACAAAATTTCGACAGTATGTAATCAGATAGTCTGGGATAATGTTGCTGGTAAAGCCAAAACCGTGAAATACACCGATGATACTTGCGAATGCTACCTGGAAAACCACCGTAAATATCTGAATCGCAAATATGATGAAAATAGGTCTGTCATCAAGCTTCACAACACGGAAGGCAAAATATTTTGCCAAGTGTCCCGAAACAAAATATGCCAATACAAAAATAATGATATATTCAATCCACATTCCCTTTAATGCAATCAGGAAGGTATGATTTGTAAAACTGCCCGTAGAAAGAACCGTATTATACAGTGTCATCACATATACCATCATCCATGCAGTAATTCCAGTAAAGAAAATAGATTCCAATTTCGTTTTAGGCATATTTTTGTCCCTCCTTATTTTGCTTTTGACGTTTGTTAACTACAATAATCATAATAACCTCACTTTCTGAAACAAAAAAAGGACAACAAATGATGCCCATCCGTCCGACAGTAGATAGGCGACATTTATTGTCCAAAGTTTTTCTTTATGCGCTTTAGAATATATCATGTGTAGTTTTTGTTTGTCAAGAGTTTTTGAGTGGATTTTATGTTCCAATTTCAATTATTCGTTACATAAAAATATGCAAATGCACAAAAAATAGTAATGGCTATTGAGATGGGATGAATTTAGTGGTAAAATATGATTACTAAAATCTGTGCAATGCACAAAAATAAGGAGTCGCACTATGGAAATTAGAAGAGATGCATACCTTGAACAGTTAAAAATACGAAAAGATAATGGAATGATAAAGATTATTACGGGAATCAGAAGATGTGGAAAATCATTTCTGTTATTTGTGTTGTTTAAAAAGTATTTATTGGAGAATGGCGTGGATGGTGAACACATCATTGAGATTGCATTGGATGGTATTGAAAACGAGGAATTGCGAGATCCCCAAAAGTGTTATCAGTATATCAAAGATACAATGAAAGACGAACGAAAATATTATTTGCTTTTAGATGAAGTACAGTTTATGCCACGATTTGAAGAAGTGCTTAACAGTTTGCTTCGTATAAGTAATATTGATGTATATGTAACCGGCAGTAACTCTAAATTTTTATCAAGCGATATTGTAACAGAATTCAGAGGCAGAGGTGATGAAATCAGAATCTATCCATTGTCTTTTGCAGAGTTTTACGATGCTTACGATGGAGATTATGATGATGCTTGGAATGAATATATGATTTATGGTGGGCTTCCACAGGTGGCACAGTTTTCTGTGGAACGACAAAAGGCAGAGTACTTAAAAAATATTTTTGAGAATGTTTATATCAAGGATGTAGTAGAACGAAACAAGATTCAGAATATTGATGAGATTGGAACACTTGTGGATATTCTTGCTTCTGCTATTGGTGCCCTTACAAATCCAACAAAAATATCCAATACTTTTGCAAATGAACGGGGCAGCAATTATAGCAATAAAACAATATCCAATCATATTGATTATTTGGCAGAAGCATTTTTGATTTCCAAAGCTAACCGATATGATATTAAAGGTAGAAAATACGTAGGTGCAAACCTGAAATATTATTTTATGGATGTAGGTCTTAGAAATGCCAGATTGAATTTTAGACAGCAAGAACCTACCCATATTATGGAGAATATTGTTTATAACGAATTACTTGTGCGTGGTTACAATGTAGATGTTGGTATTGTGGATGTATTTGCAAAAAACGACGAAGGAAAGAGAGTCCATAAGCAGTTAGAAGTTGATTTTGTGGTAAATCAAGGCAGTCAGAGGTACTACATTCAAGTAGCTTATGATATGACTTTAGAGGAAAAACAGACACAAGAGCTTAATTCATTAAGAAATATTCCAGATTCGTTCAAGAAGATTGTTATAGTAAATGGAACCCAAAAACCGTGGAGAAATGCCGAAGGATTTGTAATTATGGGTATGAAATATTTTCTTCTTAATGCAGATAGTTTGGAATTTTAGAAAGGTAAATTTACAGAGGTGATAACATGAATTTTGGTGAGCGTTTATACGAATTGCGCAAGGCGAAAAATATATCCCAAGAAGAATTGGCGGAATTACTGGATGTTTCAAGACAATCCATCTCAAA
>CAYVCL010000082.1:0-10966 GCA_964450185.1 uncultured Lachnospiraceae bacterium
TGGCAATGAGGGAATTCTTGTGGCCAGCAAAATTGCTGACAGAGTAGGAATTACACGTTCTGTTATTGTAAATGCACTTCGAAAATTTGAAAGTGCCGGTGTAATTGAATCCAGATCTTCTGGTATGAAAGGGACCTATATTAAAGTTGTGAATGATGTGGTCTTTGATGAAATTGCCAGAATTAAAAATGAAAAAAAATAACATAAACGGATTAAGAAAGAGCAACTTGGTTGCTCTTTTTTGATGGGAAAAAGCAAGCATAGGTGTATTTAAAAATTGTGAAAAATTGTCAAAAATAATGCGAAAGTGTTAAGAAAATGTTACATGATATGTCAAAAATAGACAAAAGGAAAATTGCTTAATAGGAATAAAGTACCGAATGGGAGTAGAAATGGAGGAAAAATACAAAAAAAAACACGGATTTTAGGTAAAAATGCAAAAAAATGTCTTGTACCATCTGGGAAAATCCGATATAATGTTAGATAGTTGAATGAGGAGTAATGAGAAAAAAACAAAGATGAGGAAGGATGCGGTATAATGATTAGCTCAAGTGCGTTTAATTATATTAACATATTAGACAAAGCAGCGGATGCAAGTTCTTTAAGACAGCAAGCGATTGCAAACAATCTTGCAAATTCAGATACACCAAATTACAAAAGACAAGATGTGGATTTTGAAAGTGCCTTGATTCGTGAGATGGGGGCATACCAGTCAAAATATAAAACCGGTTCAGCGAAAGTAAAGAGAATCAACCAGAATCTGAGTCAGTTGGATGTTGGAACTTATACGGATGCTGTTGGGTATTCCTACCGAATTGATGGTAATAATGTGGATCCGGATAATGAAAATGTAGAATTGGCCGCTAACACAGAAAAATATAACGGTCTGATTGACAGTATGACAGCGGAATTTGAAAGATTAAAATCAGTTATGAAATAATTTAGGGGAGGAAAGTGAATATGTCTATTTTTAATTCTTTTGATATCAGTGCGTCTGGTATGACATCACAGAGATTTAGATCTGATATTATCATGCAGAATATTGCAAATGCCACAACAACAAGAACTGAAGATGGAACACCATATAGAAGACGCGTTGTAACTTTTGCGGAAAAGGAAACCACGCCTTTTAGCAATGTGCTTGCCAGAACTAGTGCAGATGCTGTGGGCTCTGGTGTAAAAGTGACAAGAGTTTCTGAGGATTATGAAACGGAAATGGTTCGTTCTTATGATCCTTCACATCCGGATGCAGATGAAGATGGTTATGTTACTTATCCGAATGTAAATATTATAACGGAAATGACAAACCTGATTGATGCGACACGTTCTTACGAAGCGAACACAACGGCATTTGAAGCAAGTAAATCGATGATCACTAAGGGATTGAGTATGGGTAAATAATTAAGAGGAGGTAATGAAAGGTGGATATTTCATCATTATATAGTGTTGGCTCTGCTTATATGCAGGATGCATTAAAGTCAACAACTAATGTACAGGAAACAGCAGAAAGTGGTTTTTCGCAGATTTATCAGGCGGCAGTGAATATGCTGAATGAAACAAGTGAACTGGAAAATAATGCAAATACAGAAGAAATGAAATGGGCAATGGGGCTTACAGAAAATGCACATGATCTTACCATAGCGCAGAATAAAGCCAGCTCAGCATTGACTTATACAGTTGCAGTACGCGATAAAGTGTTGGAAGCGTATAAAGAAATAATGAATATGCAGATGTAAAAGGAAACATGCAGATAGAGTAATTGTAGACTAGGAGACAACCAATGGGTGAGAAAGTAAGAGAGGTCCAGAAACGTATACTGGATTTTTGGAATAAATATGATACAAAACAAAAGACAATTATAATTAGCGTTGTAGCGGTAGTGATTGTGACGATGGTAATTCTAGGCGCAGTATTTAGCCGTACAACATATGTGGATTTGGGAACCTTTGAAAATGTAAATGAAACATCACAGGTGAAAGAACTGCTGGAAGCAGAAGGGATAGAATATCAGATTAAATCGGATAATCTGACAGTACAGGTAGAGAAAAGCAGAGCTACCGATGCGGCACTGGTACTTGGCTCTAATAATATTCCGGCTGCAGGATATAGCATTGATGATGCTTTAGGTGGCGGATTTAGTACCACAGAAAGCGATAAACAGAAAAAATATAAACTTTACAATGAAAGTGATATTGCTGATGTATTGGAAAGTATGGATGTTGTAAAAAGTGCCAGCGTAAAAATGTATGTACCGGAAGACGATGGAACAATCCTTTCAAAGAAACAGGATACATCCGTCAGCGTAATGTTAGAAACTAATGGTGAAGTAGATACAGATACTGCCGGAATTATGGCTCGTTTCTTACAGACAGCAGTAGGAAATGATTCTACAGAAGAGATTACCATTATGGATACCAATGGTAACATGATTTTTTCAGGAGCAGATGCTGCTACAGTTACAGGAAATGCAAGTACTCAGTTGTCTGTAAAAGCACAGGCAGAAAATTTGATGAAAGCAGATGTGCAGCAGGCAGTGCTTAGTACAAAGATGTATGATAATGTTCAGGTTTCACCAAACATTATCATGGACTTCAATGAAAGTAGTGAAACACAACAGGAATTCTGGGCTCCGGATGGAAGAACAGAAGGAATGATTACACATCAGGACAATTATGAATCAGAAACAACCAACGGAACAGCAGGAATTCCGGGAACAGATTCTAACGATGATGAAACCTATGTGATTCAGGATAATGAAGGAAGTTCATCTACAGTAACAGATACTTCCACAGATTATTCACCGAATCAGAAAGTGACAAATACAACACAGACACCGGGAGCGATTCAGTATGATGAATCAACGATCTCCTTAGTTCTTACAAAACATATTATTTATAAAGAAGAAGACTTAGAAAGTCAGGGTCTGTTGGATGGAATCAGTTTTGAACAGTATCAGCAGGAAAATAGTCAGCCAATAGCAACGGAAGTAGACAATTCTTTCTATGCATTAGTTTCTAAGGCTACAGGAATTTCAGAAAGCAACATTTCTATTGTAGCATATGATGTGCCGATGTTTGTGGAAAAAGATACTACCAGCAGAAGTGTGATGGATTATCTTAATATTATTATCGTAGTCCTCATTCTTGGATTGTTAGGCTTTGTAGTGTACAGAAGTACAAGACCAGTGGAAATTACAGAATTGGAACCAGAATTATCAGTAGACCAGTTATTACAGGATACTAGAGAAAATCTGGAAGAAATTGACTTCGACGATAGATCTGAAGCAAGAAAGATGATTGAAAAGTTTGTAGATGAAAAGCCGGATGCAGTTGCACAGCTGTTGAGAAACTGGCTAAACGAAGATTGGGAGTGATAAAGTATGGCAAAGGAATCAATTAATGGTCTTCAGAAAGCAGCAATACTTTTGATTGCTCTTGGACCGGAAAAATCAGCATCAATATTTAAGCATCTGAAAGAAGATGAAATTGAATCATTGACGTTGGAAATTGCAAATACCCGAAGTGTTTCACCGCAGGTGAAAGAGGATGTTATAAATGAGTTTTATGAAGTGTGTCTTGCACAGCAGTATATTGCAGAAGGTGGTATTACATACGCAAAAGACCTGTTGGAAAAAGCACTTGGTTCAGAAAAAGCAGTGGATGTTATCAATAAGCTTACAGCTTCCTTGCAGGTACGTCCTTTCGAGTTTGTAAGAAAGACGGATGCCAGTCAGTTGTTGAACTTTATTCAGGATGAACATCCGCAGACAATTGCACTTATTCTTGCGTATCTTCCTTCTGGACAGGCGGCCTCTATTGTGGCTTCCTTACCGCCGGAAAAACAGGCAGATGTTGCAAAACGTATTGCGGTAATGGATCGAACATCTCCGGATGTTATTAAGGAAGTGGAAAGAGTATTGGAAAGAAAATTATCTTCTTTGGTGAATCAGGATTACACAATTATCGGTGGTGTAGATGCCATTGTTGACATCTTGAACACTGTTGATAGAGGAACTGAAAAACATATTATGGAAACACTTGAAATTGACGAACCAGAACTTGCAGATGAAATCAGACGTAAGATGTTCGTATTCGAAGATATTATGTCCTTGGATGACAGAGCAATTCAGCGTGTACTTAGAGATGTGGATAACAACGACCTGGCTACTGCCCTTAAAGGTGCAAATGAAGAAGTTCAGGGTGTTATCTTTAGAAATATGTCAAAACGTCTTGCTGCAATGATACAGGAAGACATGGAATTTATGGGACCTGTACGTTTGAAAGACGTAGAAGAAGCACAGCAGAAAATTGTTAATATTATAAGAAAACTGGAAGATTCTGCTGAAATCGTTATTTCCAGAGGTGGAGGTGACGAAATCATTGTCTAATTTATTGAAAGGTGGATATATTGTCCACAAACAAGATTCAAGAGTAATAGATTATAATGATTTGGTCGCATCGAAATTAGAAAAACTTTCAGAAGAAACAGAGTTCGTTCCGGTGAAAGAATTTGAACCGGTAGCCCCGGAAGATGGGGAGAATGGTTTTGTGGAAGGTTTGAATGCGGATGAACTGGAAATTATTATGGAAGAAGAACCAGAAGAGGAACCACAACTTTCAACAGAAGAGTTATATGAAGAAGCTAAAAAGGAAGTAGAACGACTTCTGGAAGAAGCCAGAACAGAAGCTGAGATGATTCGTAATGAAGCTTATGAAATGGCAAGAAAAAAAGGCTATGAGGCCGGATATAACGAAGGTATGAATGAAACAGAGGCTATGAAGCAGGAAGTGCGAGAGAAAGAAGAAGCACTTATGGCGGATTACAATGCCAAACTGGAAGAATTAGAACCGTTGGTGGTGGAAAAAGTTGCGGATTTGATGGAATATGTATTCCGTGTGCAGTTTTCAACTTCCAGAGCAATGATAATGCATATTCTCTCAGGGGCTCTTGGGAAGATTAATAACAGTAAAGAGTTTATTGTGCATGTATCCCATGAGGATGTGGCTGTAGTAAAGGCAAACCATGACAGATTATTAGCTATGGTGCCGAATGCAGTTTCCGTGGAAGTAGCAGAAGATCCTGTTTTGGTGAAAAATCAGTGCATGATAGAAACAGACGGTGGTGTATATGACTGCAGTCTGGATGTTCAGATGGAAAAACTGATTAAGTCGATTAAGACTTTGTCCTATACACCATAGGACAAAAATGAGGAAAGTGAGAAACAGTTGTTATGATCAATTTAAAAAAATACGATATATTAAAAGAAAAGACGTATTTTAAAAAACTGGGAAAAGTAGTTAAAATTGTAGGATTAACAATTGAATCAGTCGGTCCGGATGCAAAGTTGAATGATTTGTGTATGATTATGTCCGGTGATGAAGACGAACATACAATTATGGCAGAGGTTGTAGGTTTTCGCGATAACAGAGTTCTGTTGATGCCTTACGATAACGTGGAAGGAGTAGGAATTGGGTGTGTAGTTGAAAACCTTGGACATCCTCTTGCAGTTCCGGTAGGGGAACACTTGCTTGGAAGAACCTTAGATGGCTTGGGAAGAACCTTGGATGGCAAAGAAATAGCATCTAATATTCATTACCCAATCGAAGCGATGCCGCCGGACCCGATGCAAAGAGAAATTATTCAGGATGTGCTTCCGTTGGGAGTAAAAGCAGTAGATGGTTTGATTACCGTTGGAAAAGGTCAGAGAATTGGTATCTTTGCGGGTAGTGGTGTTGGTAAGAGTACATTGCTTGGTATGTTTGCCAGAAATACAAAGGCAGATATCAATGTAATAGCACTGATTGGAGAACGAGGCAGGGAAGTAAGAGAATTTATAGAACGAGATTTAGGGGAAGAAGGAATGAAACGTTCCGTAGTAGTAGTGGCTACATCTGATAAGCCGGCTCTTATTCGAAATAAGGCGGCGAAGACAGCTACAGCGATTGCAGAGTACTTTAGAGCTCAAGGGAAAGATGTATTGCTTATGATGGACTCCTTAACCCGTTTTTCCATGGCACAACGAGAAATTGGTTTGGCTTCCGGTGAACCGCCGGTTACCAGAGGTTATCCGCCGAGTGTATATTCGGAAATGCCAAAACTGTTAGAAAGAGCCGGAACCGCTGAAAAAGGTTCCATTACAGGATTGTATACAGTCCTTGTAGACGGTGATGATTTTAATGAACCAATTACAGATACCGCAAGAAGTATCTTGGATGGACATATCATGCTATCCAGAAAACTGGCACATAAAAATCATTATCCGGCTATTGATGTACTGCAGAGTATATCCCGTGTTATGAGTCAGATTGCGACAAAAGAACATAAACAGATGGCTGGAAAGCTTAAGAATACATTATCTACATATAATGAGGCAGAAGATTTGATTAACATTGGAGCCTACAAAGAAGGTTCAAATAAAAATATTGATTATGCGGTAAGTAAAATCGATGCAGTAAATGAATTCCTATGTCAGGATGTGGATGATAAATATAATTTTGAGGAAATTTTAATGCAATTAAATTCTATTTTTGCAGAATAGGGTGATGGGGAATGGCAAGATTCACGTATAAAATGCAGAATATTTTGGACATAAAATTCAAACTGGAAAATCAGGCGAAAACAGTGTTTGCCAATGCGATGGCAAAAGTGGACGAAGAAAAAGCAAAGCTTGAACAGCTACAATTAAAGAAGGCCGGTTATGAGGCAGAATATAAGCGGATTTTAAGTGGAGTATTGGATATCAGGGAACTGAATTTTTGTTTACAAGGCATAGAACAAACGAAGAATGCCATAAAACAGCAGCTTATTGCCATAGACGTGGCAGAAAGAAACCTTGAGATAGCAAGACAACGCTTGCAAGAGGTTATGCAGGAAAGAAAAACCCATGAAAAGTTGAAAGAATATGCCTTTGATGAATTTGTAAAAGAAGAAAATGCGGCAGAAGGCAAAGTGATAGATGAGTTAGTAAGTTATAATTTTAGTAAGGTGGCAGGTGAATAGAAAATGGCAGAAGAATTAGAAAATTCAGCAGAATTGGAAGAAACTAAAAAAGGCAAAAAAAAGAAGAAAAAGAAAGATAAACAAATAGATACTGCCCTTAACAGTGAGTATGAGTTAGATGAACGAGGCGGTGGGATGTCCACGGTGGTGGTAACCATAGCAATTGTTATTATATGGTTGGCAGTGTTTGCAATATTAATCAAGTGGGATGTGGGACACTTTGGTTCCTCCGTATTGTATCCGGTGTTAAAAGACGTGCCGGTGATTAATATGATACTTCCGGAAGTGGAAGAAAGCACAGAAGAAACAGGCGGTCAGTATGGCTATGCTACACTGGCAGAAGCCGTTGCAGAAATCAAACGTTTAGAAAGCGAATTAGAAGAAAGTAAAACCGCTAATTCAGCAGATGATGAAGTGGTACAGGAATTAAGCGCAGAAATTGAACGCTTAAAGAAATTTGAACAGAATCAGGTGCAGTTTGAAAAAACAAAAACACAGTTTTATGAAGATGTAGTATTTAGTGATAATGCACCGGATATTTCAAATTATCAGCAGTATTATGAATTAATCGAGCCTGAACAGGCAGCAGAATTGTATAAACAGGTAGTACAGCAGGAAACTTATGATGCACAGGTGGAAGAATATGCAAAAGCATATGGGGAAATGAAACCTGCGCAGGCAGCAGGCATTTTTGAAGCAATGACAGATGACCTGCAATTAGCAGCATCAATTCTTGAAAATATTGATGCCACACAGCGAGGTAAGATTCTAGGAGCCATGGACCCGGAAGTAGCGGCAAGAATTACGAAAATAATGGAGCCATAGAATTTTACATAAATAAACTATAAAATAAATGGGAAAGGAGGAGGAACATGGCAGGAACTGACATGAATGCAGTAGTATCATTGATGCAGGATACGATTCAGACACAACAGAATTCACTTATGCAGGGGCTTGCTTCTACCGCAGCATCTTCTGGAAAAACAGGTACAGACTTTGAAGAATATATGAAAGCTAATGCATCTGCGACAGAAGAATCAAAGAGTGGTAGAAGTATAGAAAAAACAATCGCATCAGAAACAGAAAATGTGAAAAAAGCAGAGGTGACAGAAGTAACAAAAAGCGAACAGCCAATGGCAGAAGAAACAGTTGAAAATCAGTCACAGAAAACAGAAAGCAAAACCGATTTACAAGGTGAAACAATGGAAGAACTTTCGGAAGAACCGTTAACCGTTTTGTTACCACAAAAGATACAGGATTTATTGGGAAAGACAGAAAGTTTTGCGGATACTTCGGAAATATTACCGGAGGACTTGCAAAAAGCGGTGGCAGAAATAGAAGAACAGCTGATTCAGAAAATTATGGAAAGCTTTGATGTGACAGAAGACGAACTGAAAGAAGCGATGGAAGTACTTGCAATCAGCGTTGTGGATTTGCTTCAGACAGATAATTTGAAAGAACTGGCTGTTTATGTAAGTGGTGAAGAAAGTCTGGTATCTTTGGTTACAAACGCAGATATGTACAATGCTTACAAAGAAGTGGCTGCCGGTATTGAAGAAATAAGTGCCACGCTTATGGATAAGTTCTCAATAACACCGGAAGAATTTCAGGAAATTGTAAGTCAGCTCGAAGAGATGACATTAGAAACAACACAAAATGTAGTGGAATCTGCAGATATGGATCTGGTTTCTGATGAAGCACTGGTGGAAGCTGTAGAGCAGCCAAAAGTGCAGGCAGAATTAGGAACAGAAGAAAAACAGCCACAGGTTGTAGTGGAAATTTCCAAAACAGTAGAAACTTCAGAAAAGCAGAGTACAGAAAGTAATTCATTGGTACAGGAAAACGGTGAAGTACAGACAGAAACTGTAACCTCACAAGATGCTACATCACAGCAGCAAGGAAGCTTTACATCAACTGAAAACGGGGAAGAAGCTGACACGGCGCAAAAGACCAATGAAAGTTCAGTGGTTCAGACAAACACCAGCTATTCTACTGTAGTAACTGAAAATGAAGTTCAGACAGTAGTGAAAACGCAGCAAACAGATTTTGATGGAATTGTAAGACAGATAGTGGAACAGATTAAGGTGGAAATTAAACCGGATGTATCATCCATGGAATTACAGTTAAATCCGGAAAATCTGGGGAAAGTCAATTTACAGGTGACATCCAAAGAAGGTGCTGTAACAGCACAGCTGTTCGTTCAGAATGAAACAGTGAAAGCAATGATTGAAAGTCAGCTTATGGTTCTTCGAGAGGCAATGAATGAACAGGGAGTGAAGGTGGAAGCAGTAGAAGTTACTGTGGAAACAGGCCAATTTGGCAGAAGTTTGGAACAACACTCTGAACAACAAAAACAAGAAGCAGAAAAACAGGCAAAATCATATCAGCGCAGACCGATTAACCTTTTAGCTGGAATAGAGGAAGAATCTATGGATGCGGAAGAATTGTTAAGAGCACATCTTATGCGTGAAAGCGGAAACAGTGTGGATATGAATGCTTAAAAGGAGATGAGTATATGGCAATAGCAGTATCCGTTGTAGACGGTAAAATTCAGGAAACAGCATCATCAGGCAGCTCCATATCAAGCAGCTCTGATTCCGGCAATAGTTTGGGAAAAGATGCGTTTCTGCAGTTATTGGTAACTCAGATGAAGTACCAGGATCCATTGAGTCCTATGGATAACACAGAATATATATCCCAGTTGGCAACCTTTTCACAGTTAGAAGAGTTACAGAATGTGTCAAATACAGTACAGCTTTCACAGGCGTCAGCGTTAACTGGTGAAACAGTAATTATGAAGACAAAGTCATCTACAACAGGTGAACTTATGTATGTAACAGGAACTGTGGATTATGTGGTAATTGAAAATAGCAAGGCATACCTTTGCATTAACGGTGGAAAATACTCTATTGATGATTTGGATACTGTAATTGATGCAGATTATTGGGAAAAATACAAAGATGTTATTTTAGGTAACCATGGTTCTTCGGGTAGCACTTCTTCTGACAGTACACAGGGAAGCGGTTCCACATCAGGAAGTGATTCTACAACAGGAAGCGGTTCTACAGGTGAACTTATGTATGTAACAGGAACTGTGGATTATGTGGTAATTGAAAATAGCAAGGCATACCTTTGCATTAACGGTGGAAAATACTCTATTGATGATTTGGATACTGTAATTGATGCAGATTATTGGGAAAAATACAAAGATGTTATTTTAGGTAACCATGGTTCTTCGGGTAGCACTTCTTCTGACAGTACACAGGGAAGCGGTTCCACATCAGGAAGTGATTCTACAACAGGAAGCGGTTCTACAGAGGGAACAGATTCAGAAAATAATGACAACACTTCCTCTGGCGGAACAGATGGTTCTACAGGTAATGATAATTCTACAGATACAGTTTAAGAGTAAACAGTAGGCTGAAAGTGCAGGGATGCGGATTTTTCCATGGAGAGGAAGATGTAGAATGAGGATTAATAATCAATTTTCATCTATTGAACAGGTTACTGGCCAGTATTTAAACAAAAAAAGAACAACGGTTGATAGCGGAAATCAAAATATTTCCTTTACAGAAGTACTGAAAAGCAAACAAACGGAAACAGACACAGAGCTGAAGTTTTCAAAGCATGCAGCCAATCGTCTGGCAGACAGACAAATTGATTTGACAGAAGAACAAATGAAACGTTTGGAAGATGGGGCAAAAAAGGCATCTGAGAAAGGAATACAGGAATCACTGGTATTAATCGATCAGCTGGCATTTATTGTAAGTGTTAAGAACAATACAGTAATCACCGCAATGGATCAAAAAGAAACAAACGACAACATATTTACAAACATTGATGGCGCCGTAATTATGTAACCGGACCGCTAAGGAGGTTACTGTTTTTGAATGATAGAGAAAACAGTTGGCGCAATGAGGATTAGGAGGGTATATCACTATGATGAGATCATTATACTCTGGTGTAT
>CAYVCL010000083.1:0-10936 GCA_964450185.1 uncultured Lachnospiraceae bacterium
TTTTCAATGAATCGAACCGATTTATCCAAACGGTTCCTTTCCTATACCGGCGAAACTATCTTTCAATTTCTAAATCGAAACCGAATAGAGATAGCCGCTGCCATGTTAAGGGACACCCTGATTCCCATTTCCGAAGTCACAGAACGAGCCGGATTTCAGGACTATTCCTATTTTTCCCGCACCTTCAAAAAGGAAAAAGGGATTTCTCCGAAACATTATAGAGAACAATATTGCTGGATGTCCAAGGAAAACTAAACTCCCTCGTTACACTTTTTCATCCAGACAATAAACTCATCCAATGCTACCGGCTTACTATACAAATATCCCTGATACCAGAAGCAGCCTAATTCTTTTAGTTTATCTCGCTGTTCTTCTGTTTCCACATATTCAGCAATTACTTTTACGCCTAATTTCTCTCCCAATTCCACTACAGAAGCTACAATCTTCTGGTCTGTGGAATTTTTCAATATGTTTCTTACCAAAGAGCCATCCAGTTTTACCACTTCAAAATAATTGGATTGGAGATAAATAATGGAAGTATGCCCCATACCAAAGTCATCAATCAACAGTGTATGTCCTACCTGTTTTAAACGCTGTAGTTTTTCGATGACAGCATCTGTATTGCACAGCATATCCTGCTCTGTCATTTCAATCCACATTTTATTTGCAGGAATCTGATATTTCTTAATACATTCTTCCATACAGCTTTCAATATCCCATGCCAAAGATTTTGCTGTAATATTAACGGATATTTTGAAGTCACCATCATAATTATCCTGCGTCTTTTTAATGGCTTCTGCCACCATATCAAAGATTCTTTCTTCTAATTTCGGAAGTATTTTTCCTTCTTTTGCCAGATAAATAATCAATGGCGGATAAATAAATCCATAATCCGGATGCTGCCAGCGAACCAATGCTTCTGCTCCAAGACAGACGCCTTTGCTGTCCACCTGTGGCTGATACAGCATAAAGATTTCATTTTTTGCCAATGCTGTTTCCAAATCCTTCAATAACATTCTGGCAACCATACCATAACTATTGGTCTTATTTAACAAATCCGGAGATTCATTTTCTTCCTCTGCCTTCTTTAATTCTTCCACCAATTTTTCAATCTGGTTCTTCACATGTATTTCCTGTATCTTTTCATTTGCTTTCAGGAATGGATAATATATACACATACCTAGTGCAATAATACATAGCTGTAATATACTTCCCCGAATGGAACCGGTTGCCTGATAACCACTAAATAATACCGGTGTAGTCCAGATAATTTCCTGTGTCACCGTCGGTACCAATCCAATATAAGTTGCTATGTACGAAACTATGTATGCCATCAATGGTGTTAACAAAAACGGTATAATCAATACCGGATTCAAAATAATAGGTATACCGAAATTCAACATTTCATTGGTATTGAATATAACGGTAAACACAGATAGCCGTGCCATATTTCCCAAGCGTTTTTTTCTGTAAAAAAACAGACCAAGAAGCAATACGCAGACGGTAGTTCCGCATCCTCCCATAACCACAAATACATCAAAAAAGCTCTTACTGAAAATGATATCTTGTCCAACCTTTGAAAAGTAAGAGGCTGCTACCACTTCCATCATATGACTTCCGTGGAATCCGATGGCCCATAGGAAATGCAGCATAAACGTATACATAAGTCCTAAAATAAATTGGGAATTAATATTATCAAATAATATAAACAGCACTTTGTATACAATTCCTTGAATGTTTGTCACTTGAAAACATACATACAGCACTGCATTTACCACTGCAAAACCACCTGATATAACAGCCATTGGATATATGGCATTGATTGCCTTTGCACAGGCAGGCTCCATTCCAACGGTATATCTGGCCATTTTCAGATTTTCTTCACGGCTCATAGAATCATAGGCATAGCATGTAAGCATGGTTACCAAAACTGCTGTGAAACATCCCTTTACCCCTAGCATATCCTGACTGAAATTATCTGTCCCAATCCCCAACTGGGTTCCAAAGGATGCCATAGAAGCTATCACATACAAAGCCAGTTTTTCTGCTTTTTCATTTCGTTCCATGGCATAACCTGCACTTAATGCTATGGTCAATGCAATAGCAAAGCACCCATAAGTAGCCTGATGAATCGTATTTAAAATATCATATAAAATTTGAAGTCTTCCGTTGCTTAATGCCTCTTGATATCCCTCAAAAGGCAAATTCATTATTGCACATGCTGTGGCACCGGTAAGAATTAACGGTATCATTAAAACAAATCCATTGTGAAGTGCAATAAAGAAAAAAGATTCTCTTATTTTTAGGATTTGCTGTTTCGCTTTCGTTCTCATACAACTCCCCCTATGCTATATTAGTACAACTCGCTGATTTACAATGTCAGAATACAACTGACATCCCGAACTGTCATAAACATGAATCACTTCTTTATTTATCGGCTCATTTCCCATAATTCTTTCTACTATGTTCTCCATATTTTTAAATTTGTCCTCTTTAAACACCACCTGCTCTGTATGTTCCGGGAACAATGCCACATAAAATACACCACTTTCCACCAAATCCTGAAAGAAATGACTTCCATAGGATAACTCCGGCATCAGCCCCTGCTCTGCATAAGAAATTTCACAAATACATGACATGTGACACAGTTCTGTAAAATGTACCGGCACTCCTAAAGATGGTGTAGTAGTTCCCCATCTTCCCGGTCCCATCAGCAAGGCATTTTTTCCTTTTAGTGCATGGTTTATCATACCAATCTGCCTTGCTATTCCATATTTTTCCTGCTCTGGCAATTTTAAGTATTCTTCCACAGATACATACACGATATAATCGATTGGAAGTCTTACATTACCTCCCATAAAATTCCCTTTGGAATAAAACAGACAATTTTCAGCATCTGCTTTTTCCGGAATTGGAACACTGCGTCCTAAGCCTCTTGTCTGCAACGGACGGCATTGCAAAAGATTTACTTTAAATTCTCCCTGCTCGTCAAAATTCACCGTAAATTCCACATCTACCGGATAATTGTATGATTCCGATAAAACTGCAAGAAGCTTTCTCATATAAGCCGGAAATTCTGTAGCTTCTAAGAGCTTTTTAAAATTCACAATCGGGGGAACTTTATCGGTTGCACGTCCTCTTTCCCTCAATGCACGTTCCGTTTCCATGTCCCGCTGCCAAAACAGCTTTTTATCGGTATGGATATCAAGATTTTTAAATTCTAATATGTCTACCGTCTGCCATTCATTTTCCTGCAAATTCAGCACATCCACTTTATGTTGGGAAAATCTTTGCTCATCTCCGTGATTTATCATAGGAATTCTGGTAGGCTCATCCAATGTTACAATTTTTACATAGTCCCCAATCACTCGGTCCACAGCACGGGTTCCAAGCCCAAATACCAGACGTAACATTCCTGCATCCATATCCACACTACTGTCCCACACATACAAATTAGAAGAATTTCCAACCCCTGCTACATGAGGCATAAAGTAATTTCCATAATAATCTCCGGACACTCGCTGAATTAAAATTGCCATCTGTTCATCACGATCTGCCAGATTTCTGTTAATGCGATATTGCAGTGCATCCTTATTCATAGTACTGGCGTATACAATACGTACTGCCTCCATAAAGTTTTCCAGACGTTCTTCCGGTGTCCCCTGGTTTACACAAAATACACTATCATATTTTCCTGCAAACGCATTTCCAAAATTGTCTTCTAAAAGGGAACTGGAGCGTACAATAATTGGCGACTGCCCAAAGTACTCCAACATATGTACAAATTCCTCTTTTATAACGGACGGAAAACTTCCATGGCGAAGTGCCTCCTGCAGTTGCCCTGCATATTTAAAATAGCCTTCCTTTGTTTTCTGCTTCATGCGAAGCTTCCAAAGTCCATTTTCCACCACGTATGTATAATACACATCTGCCCCCAGATAAAAAGAATCATGGGATTCAAATCTTGTCTTAAAATATTTCCGGTTTTCTTCTGTTCTGGTAAGCACACGCCTTGCCAAAAGCATTCCAACACTTTTTCCACCAATATAACCTGTTCCGATTTCTCTGGAAGCTATCTTAACAATATCTGACAATTTGAAATACTTCATGCAAAGTTCCTGCATTTTTGATTCTTTTCCCACCAGACAATGAATCAGACATTCTTTGATGCTTTCCTGCTCCTCCAAAGGCGCATCCAGCTTACTCTTTGCCATAGCAATGGTATTGTGCCAAAAATCCACCCTCTCTTCTTCCCAGTTAAAATTAGAAAATAATTCTGCAGCCTCCGTACTGGCCGTAATCGGCACGGTTTCATTTTCTTTGATATGATGCGGAAAAAACATGGTCGGTGAATATCTCCGCCAAACCTTTAAGGGATGTACATATGTTTCATCCTCAATGGTATAGATATCCAACAATAACTGTGTGGTTTCTCGAATCCCTGCAATGGTATTAAACGTATGTGCATTGCGAATCAGCGAAAAATAGGAAACCGTTTCCAATTCATACAAATAAGGACATATAACTTTAAAAAAGTTCATAATCATTAAGTCAGAATACCAACTATCCAACAAATATGTCAAACAGTCAAATACATAAAACGCCCGCTTCCCATGGTTTATAATGATATGATAAATCTGGGTTGCAAAGCTCTCAAAACCGCATAAGGGATCCACTGTGCAGACATGAATTTTTTCATTCTCCTCCAGCACAGGATCCCCTTTACTAAATCTAATATAAATAAGCGTCCTTCCCTCATCTAACGCCTGCCTTACATATGGCTGTAACACCCGTCGGTATTCTTCCATGCTCTCTACCTGCCACACTACATTGTCCCCTAGCCGTAGCATGTCTATGGTCTGATCTAACCCCGTAATCCCCGTACTTACTCTGTCCAAACCCATAGGATACCCCTCCTTTGAATCGCACAATATAGATATTTAAATTATATCGTTTTTTGAGGGATTATACAAGCATACTTATTGTTTTTTTCGTCCGGACTGACCTAATAATAAGAACCGAATTACCGGAATTCTGCATACAATTTCATACACGATTGGCAGAAGAAGTAATTCTAACACTAGAATTACAAAATAATTGCAAATCATTGGCAAATTCACCATCTGAAGCACGCTATATGCAACTACCATTAACACCGGATAATGAAGCACGTAAAAGCCAAAATTACGCTGTGTCATATATCTTGAAAATTTTGTTTCTTTATTGAACCATGCTTTGAAACATCCTATGATTGCCAACACCATCACATAACAATATGCAT
This sequence comes from uncultured Lachnospiraceae bacterium, assembly GCA_964450185.1. Lineage (GTDB taxonomy): Bacteria > Bacillota > Clostridia > Lachnospirales > Lachnospiraceae > RUG11237. Next base: position 5,282 of record CAYVCL010000083.1, read on the forward strand.
TGGTAAAAAAGTTCTGCAAACATTCCCTTGTAGTATAATTTTCACCATAATAATATATTGTATAGCCAATTCCCGCTGCCACGGCAACCACCAGCAATGGTATTTTAAATTTCACCAGTAAGTCTGTAATTTCTTCATGGGAAAATAAATAATATCCCAACAAGAATGCAAAAATATAAATGCCATTACGATACACTTCAATTATCGGTGTAATGAAAAGTCTGGAACTTCCCCATAAAACGATTCCCAGTAATAACACTACAAGTAAATTTGCCTTGCCTGCCAGCTTCCAGATATTATCCTTTTTATCTATTTTTCTAAGAAGCAGTAACACCATGGAGGCTAAAAACAATTCATGGGCAAACCACAGTGGTCCAATCCCTGATATACAATAAATCAGACACTTAATAATCCATGGAATGGCATCCCCATTTCCAGCAAACATGTCTGTGTACTGATTGGTAACCCATCCGTTAATCCAACCTACCATAAATATTCCTGCAATGGATGGCACCAGAAGTCTTTTTACCCTGTCTTTTGCAAATGCTTTTCCGGTTCTGTTTTGTAGGGAATATCTGGCGCTCATACCTGCCACTACAAATAGTAGCACCATAAACCATGGATATACAAAATATAACAGTATATCCATCTGCTGAATTCCCTGTACATTCATATTGCGGATAACTCCCGCACTGTTAAAATTATAAATCACATGATAAACAATCACTAAAACCACGGTCGCCCAACGTATATTATCTATGTAATGCTTTCGTTCACTCATACTTCATCCTCTTTTCCTTTTTTCTTTCCCAAGAAATCTTCACCCGATGCCATATTCATCAATGTATACAAAGGTTCTTTTGGCATAATGGCAAGGCCTCTGCCTTCATCCCCAAAAAGAAGCAACTGGTCGCCCGGATTGATTTGAAATACTTCTCTTGCTTTCTTTGGTATTACAATCTGTCCTCTGTCACCAACGGTTACTGACCCAAAAAAATGTTTTCCTTTCGGTGCAATACCATATCCTGTTTCTTTTTCATTGTGATGCACCAGTTCATCCAACGAAACCTGAAATAAATCTGCCAGTGCAATACAGTTATTCATATCCGGTACACTTTCCCCCTTCTCCCATTTTGCAATGGCTTGTCTTGTCACATTAATTTTTTCTGCTACCTCCTCCTGTGTCATATGGGAATGTTTTCTTAGCGTCACTAAATTCATACTAATCATATTTTTCACACCTCCTGCATTCATTTTATCGCATTTTGTTTTGTTTTTCCACCAACAGCAGAATACATTTATGTATATAGTTGTTAACATTTCAGGAGAAATTTTTCGGATTTATACACAAAATGCCGAGATTATCTCGGCAAGCTATCATCAAGGCACAGCGCGCCCCACCCCACCAGTTCATTGGGATATTCTTCAATTCCCGGCAACGGTTTTGCACCTCTTTCTAAATATGCTTTTACTTTCTCCCCATATAAAAACGGGTCATTGTTCTTTATTATCCCCCATTCCATCATAAGTGCCGTACTGCCAGTTACGAAGGGGGTTGCCATGGAAGTTCCCGTTCTTACAACGTAACCGCCGCTGGGTGACGGACAGGTAATATTTACTCCCGGTGCCACCAGATTTGGTTTTATATTTACATTTCCGTATACGTAGCCTCTGCCGGAAAATTCTGCATAATTGTTCAGATAAGAATTGTATGCGCCTACAGCAATTGCCCTTCTTGCTGTGGATGGAATGGTTAAGGATAACTCCGGGGTAGGCAATAAAAATCTGGTTCCAATGCTTAATGCCCCTTCACTTGGAAGCCACATATCGTATCTTCCGTTTACTATATTTCGCGGTGTCAGTATGATTTTCCAGATTCCCGAAGTTACATAAGAAGCTTTTGGCAGAAAATCCAGATAAATTTCCTGATTTGGGCTGTAGGGAGAAGGTTCGCCATAGTATAAGAGAATTTCCGTGTTCTCTAAAGAAAAGCGTTGTGTGCCAAGACTTTTTTGGATTGGTCCTACCCGCATGCCATCGGGACTTTCCACACTGATGTCTACCTGATCCACGTAGGATTTCCAGATTTGTATACTAAAAGAGGTTTCATAGGGTGCTACTGCCAACTCTACTTCTGTTTCTTGATTTTCTGTTAATACACCGCTGGTATGCCCTCCGGAGGTTCCTTCATTCCCGGTTCCTACGCAGATGCAGTTACGTCCCATGTTCGCAATTCCATCCATATAGGTTTCTAAAAGAGAAGTGCCATCATGAGAACCATAAGTGTTACCAAAGCTTAAATTAATTGCAATAGGCCGGTTCCACTCCAAGGATTTTCGTATGCTGTAATCCAGTGCCTGCAAAAGTTCCGTGGTTCTGGGAAAGGATTCCGCTCTTGGATTCCCCAATTTTACCACGATAAGGTCACTTTCCGTGGCTACTCCCCGGTTTCTGCCCCCCGATGCCCGGCCATTTCCTGCGGCAATTCCCGCCACCGCCGTTCCATGTCCACTCAAATCCCTGCTCCGGACAATCGAAAACGCGTCGCTGCCGGATGCCAGTGCTTCATTAATATCCTCTCTGGTATATTCTGTTCCAATCAAATAGCCCTGTGGCGGATTTCCTGTTACTGTCTGGTCCCACAGGCTTAAAATCCTTGTACTGCCATCTGCATTGCGAAAATCCGGATGTTCATAATCAATTCCGGAATCAATGATGCATACAATACAGTTTCTTCCACTTAAATTCAGTTTATCTCCCTGCACCTGATCAATGCAAGAAGCGGCTCTTGCCTGTTCTATGGCAAAAAAGAGCCGCTTTGGTTTTTCAATATATTCAATTTCCGGAGTCCCCGCTAACCAGTTTAAGTCCGTTTCATTTAAAGTCAGAATTGCATATCCATTCAGCAGTTCCACCACATCGATGCCACGTTCTCTGACTGCTTCCAGATTACCGGAATACTTTACAATAACTTCCCACATTTTTTCTTCCGAATCGTAACCTACGGAAAGTTCTAAAGACTTCGCTCTTTCTTCTTCTGTGGCATCCAATGCCAGATTTAAAAGGTTTTCTAACTTTTGATCTTCCATAAAGATGGATACCTTTTCTTAATGTCTTCCTTTTAATATATGTGGTTTATCTTTTCTTGCTATATAAAATACGAATAGAATTCAGTACACAAAGCATTGCCACTCCGCTGTCTGCAAATACTGCGAGCCACATAGATGCAATTCCTGCCAAGCCTAAAATCATTACCAATGCCTTAACTCCCAAGGCAAATACTACGTTTTGCATGGAAATTCTTCCGGTTGCTTTTGCAATCTTCATAGCTTTCGGAATCGCTTCCATATCAGAAGTCATAAATACCACATCGGCAGCTTCGATAGCTGCGTCTGCACCACTTCCCATGGCTGCGCCTACATCTGCACCTGCCAAAACCGGAGCATCGTTAATTCCATCACCTACAAACATCACACTGCCAAATTTTTGACGGATTTCCTGCAATTTGTTTACTTTATCCTCTGGCAACAACTTTGCATAAACTTGAGAAACACCGGTTTCCTCTGCAACTGCCTTGGCATTTTCTTCGGCATCTCCGGTAAGCATAATGGTTACAAAGCCTTGTTTATTCAGACTTTCTATGGCTGCCTTGGCATCTTTTTTTACAGTATCTGATATGAACAGACATCCTGCATAAATTCCTTCAACTGCCACCAGCACTTCCGTTCCGTAACTTTCGTTTTTATAGGAAGAACAATCCACACCCTGTTCTTTCATAAGCTTTTGATTTCCGCATAGTACCTGCTTTCCTTCTATGATTGCCAAGATTCCATGACCGGAAAGCTCTGTCACTTTTTCTGCCTGTTTTACCGGAATTTGCTGCTTCTTTGCTGCATTTATAACGCTTACAGCGATAGGATGCGTTGAGTTTGCCTCACAGGCAGCGGCAAAGCTTAATAATTCTTCTTCTGTTCTATTTCCTGCCGGGACACATTTCTGCAATACGAAATTTCCTTCTGTAATGGTACCTGTTTTATCCATTACGATCGCTTTTACATCTTTCATTGCCTCTAAGGAAACTCCACCTTTAAACAAAATCCCCTGCTTAGAGCCGGAACCGATTCCTGAGAAAAATGCCAACGGAACGCTAAGTACTAAAGCGCATGGACAACTGATTACCAAAAAGGTCAATGCAGTATAAACCCAATGCTCCCAATTTCCGGTAATTAATGACGGAATAATGGCTGTAGCAACGGCTGCCGCCACTACAAACGGTGTATACACTCTGGCAAACTTTGTGATAAACCTGTCAATCTTAGGTTTGCTTGCTGCTGCATTTTCTACGGATTCCATAATTCTGGATACCATGGATTCTTCCAACACCTTTTCAACCTTCATTTTCACCACACCGGAAAGGTTCATGCAGCCTGACAGGACAGCTTCTGTTTCTTTTACACTGACAGGCACCGGCTCTCCAGTAACCGGTGAGGTATCTATTCTTGTTTCGCCCTCTACAATCACACCATCTAACGGTATTCTTTCTCCCGGCTTAATTACAATAATATCGCCAACTTTTGCATCCTCTGCCGGAATTATCTTTGTTTTTCCATTTGTAACCAAGGTTACATTTTCTGCTCGCATATCGATGGTTTCCATAATCTGGCTTCGGCTTTTTGCCACTGCTTTATGTTCAAACAATTCTCCGATACGATAAAACAGCATAACCCCTACTGCTTCCGGATATTCTTGTATTATAAATGCGCCAATGGTGGCAATGGTCATCAGGAAGTTTTCATCGAATACTTTTCCTTTGACTAAGTTTTTCACTGCCGTCAATATAATTTCACCGCCAAGCACCAAATAGCCTGCAAGAAAAGCTAATAAGGATACTGTTCCTAATTTATCCTCCGCAATCAATCCTGCTGCAAATAACACAGCTCCGGCAATAATACTAATCAGTTCTTTTCTCTCGTGCTGCTTTTCTTCGTTTCGTTCTTCTTTTATACTTTTCTTTTCCCTTACCTTTACCACAACTTCCGATTCAATGGAAGAACAGATTTCCTGAAATTTTGAAAGTAACTGTTCCGGATTTTTTCCAGTTACACGCAGCTGCTTTGTGGTAAATGTGATGGTTGCTGTGTGAACTTCTGGAAGCTCGTTGATTTTCGCTTCCATTTTCGCTGCACAATTAGCGCATCCTAAATTTTCCAGAATGAAGATTTGTTTTTTGTACTTTCCATCTTCTAAGTCGCACTCGCAATCTTCCATGGATTTGCCACATTTATCGCAATGTGTTTGCGTTGGGTGATTGTGGTGCTCATGGGTGTGATGCTCGTGACTGTGATGCTCATGGGCGTGATGCTCATGGCTACAACATTCCTCATGGCTATGGGTGTGACCGCAACATTCTTTATGGGCGTGACTATGCTCATGGTTGCCGCATTCCTCATGGCTATGGGTGTGACCGCAACATTCTTCATGGGAATGATTATGCTCATGGGCTTCATGATTGTGTTGCCCACATCCGCAAGCTTTTTCATGGCTATGAGCGTGACCGCATGATTCTTTATGTTGGTGATTATCACATTTTACTTCTTCATTTTTCATAAAAATCTCCATTCCGCCGCCTTTGAGTTGGCGGCACAAATAGTAATG
>CAYVCL010000084.1:0-10892 GCA_964450185.1 uncultured Lachnospiraceae bacterium
CCATATCTAATATAATATATTAAAGGCATAAACAACGCCATAATATAGGAATATACCGCATATGCCATCCAAACATTTTTTTCTGTTTTTACTTTCCCCACAAATATCATAACCAAATAAATCACACCTGCAGAAGTCAACGCTAACCATAAGAATCTATTTCTTTTAATATCCATAAATGTCACCTTATTAATGTTTTTTACATATTCTTTCATTCCATGATTATCCTCCTTGCAATTTTCTTATATTCAGCGTTTTGAAATAATTCATCTACCTTTAATTCCTTTAACTCATTAACACCACCTAATGCATCATATAACCTGTAAAACTTATCTTTTTCCTTCAGCATACATTCTGCAGCTATACATTGTTTTGGCGATACACAACTTCCATATACGCTTATAAGATTTTCATAAGAAAACTCCTTTAAATAAGCTGAAGTCTCATTCTTTGTTATTTGCGAAACTATGTTACTTACAAATAAATCCAATGCTGCTTCTTGATAATTATTTTTTGTTTTTATCACCGAATAAACATATCTTGTTACTATTTCCTCATCAGATAAATTACGCATTACTTCTGCATAACAATTAACTTCACACATATTTCCATCTTTCCTAATAAAAACCTTTTCTTCACTACCTTCCCATGGGAAATAAATTGAATATTTGATATTATATACACTTGTTTTACAATTAAATCCATATTGCTGCATTACTTTTTCTGAAGCGCAAATTAATTCCGCAATATGGTTTACATAATTTCTGTTTAATGCATCATTATAATTTATTATATAATCTGTCTTATTTTCCATCACAAATTCATTATTAGAAATTTCTTTCTCATAAGAAACCTCGCTCGAAGTAATACATATGATTCCAAGGAAATAAAAGCATATTACTCCTATTTTTCCTTTATAACTGTGCATTGACAAAAACATTAAAATAGTTATCACCGCCAAAAATAGTCCCCACAAACAAAAAATGTTAATATGTTCTTCCAAAATAACCCACGGCGATATATATCTAAAATATAATTCATGCATTAAGGGCTTTTGCAAACAAAACACAAAATATACTATAATTACTGCCCATGAAATAATCTCCTTCTTTACCACTATCCCTAGCATCATCCCTAATACAATAAGAAAAATCCATATGATAGTCGAAATAATCACATAATACCACGGCTTTTTTTGCCCTAAAACTATTTTTAGAATTTGAACACACAACCATGGAAACGTTAGAAAAATAGCTGCTCGCATGATATTTCCGTTCTTTTTTTTTCTAAATTTGAAATACCCCATGTTTATACTGTTATACTCGATTGCTGAAAACATATATGCTATTTGCTCTGCAGTAAATATAATCATGCAAAACGAAAGCCCCATCGCAATTCTATAATCTGCAAACCCCAAAATTATAGCAGGTATTAAATAAAACACTAAATACCATTTTCCATATTTTTCCTTAATATAAACATTTATTAATTGTTTTGTCATAGTGTTTCCTACCTCCTCAGCAGAAAATCTGTATGGAAAAAATATGCATCTTCTAGATTTTTCTCCACTTTTTTCAAACTTTCCGCCATATATATGTCAGATTCTTCACATAATTTCATGTCGTTAATAATAAATCTTATATGTAATTTTTCTCCTTCTCGCTTAATTGAAATAATACTTATTTCTTTTCCAATTTTGTATAAATCTTTTCTATGAATCGTAATTGTATAAACATCACTATTGATATGACAAATAAAATCACTAACTTTTCCTTCATAAGTTACTTTACCACTTTTCAGACTAATCATTCTTTCACAAGTACTTTCCACATCATCTAAAATGTGTGTTGATATAAGAATTATTTTATTATCACATACTTCATTTACCATATTCCTAAACGCCAGACGTTCTCTAGGATCTAATCCCACCGTCGGTTCATCTAACAAAATTATCTCTGGTTCCCCCATAAAAGCCTGAGCAATTCCTAACCTTTGTTTCATTCCACCAGACAATTTCTTCACTTTTTTATCTATCTGTTGCACTAAATTCAAATATTCAAGCCACTTAATTATTTGTTCCTCTTTGTTACGAATGGTGATTCCCCTAATTTCTAATAGATAAATAAGCGACTCAAGAACTGTTAAATTTCCAAAAAAATCAAAATTTTGAGGAAGATACCCTACTTTTAGTTTGTTTTTATCATTCCATTTTTCTTTCTGATATATAATACTTCCTGTATCATACTGAATTTGTCTTGTCAAGATTTTCATTATGGTTGTTTTTCCAGCTCCATTTTCACCAATAAGTCCATAAACACCCTCTTTTAATCCAAACGAAACATTATTTAATGCTACTTTTTTTCTATACTTTTTTGACACATTACAAATCTCTAACATATATTCTCCTCTCCCCCTTTCAACTTTATCTATTATTACAATTATTCATTTAAAAATAAATATCTTTTGCAGAAAACGACCTTTTATTGCAGAAAATGACAAAAATAACCACCATAAACAAAATCAATATTTTTGTTTACGGTGGTTATCACATAACAGTATCTCTTACTTTTCAATTATTTCTTCTAAATATTATTCATCTACACCATGTCGGTACATTCACACTCCCAACGATTAATCACTTTTCAAACCAGCTCCGGAACTCTCCAAAATTTCTCCATCTCTTGTCACAAAAACAGCCTCTACTTCCGGCAAACTTTCAACCAGCTCCATCCCCTTCTCACTTCCCAGCAATATACAGGAAGTGCTGAGTGCATCTGCAATTGTGGAAGATGCTCCGATGATAGTAACAGCTTCCAGATCACTAGTGGATGGACATCCCGTAGATGAATCTAAAATATGATGATAAATTTCTCCGTTTTTTTCAAAATATCTTTCATAAATACCGGACGAAACCACCGTTTTATCTTGAACCGAAACACTGCCAAGCACTTCATTTCTGTCAGCAAACGGCTTTTGTATACCAATATTCCAGTTGCTTCCGTCTTTTTTTGAGCCAATGACTACAACATTTCCACCCAGATTAATCATTGCAGATTCTACCCCACGCTCCAGCATAAGGGCTTTTAATTGGTCTGCGATATAGCCTTTTGCAATTCCTCCCAAATCAATTTGGGCTTCTTTGTCTTTCAAGCGCACCTTATTTCCATCAATTTCAATTAAATGATAATCGATATGGGACTTTGCCTGCGCTATTTGTTCCTCCGATGGCAGTATGCCTTCGTTATCTTTCACATGCCAAAGTTCTGTTAATGGAGCAATGGTAATGTCAAATGCTCCTTCTGTCAGTTTAGAATACTCGATTGCCTGTTCTATCAGTGCAACAGTTTCCTCTGACAGTTCCACCCATTCGCCCTGGGCTTTATTCAATTTAGATATTTCGCTGGTATCTATCGTTCTGCTAAACTTCTTTTCATATTCTTCACACAGAATAAGACAGTCTTCCATGACTGTCTTATCCTTCGTTCCGTATATATTGATAGATACCAAAGTGTCAAAGAAAATTCCTTGTTCACTATAATCACGCTCTATACTGCATCCGCAAAGCAAACATGCCGCCAACAGCAAAAGCATACTCCATTCAATATATCTTTTCTTCATTTTCTTTCCTAACTCTATGTTACCTGTACTGAATTATAAAATAATTTTTACAGGACATTTTTCAGCACATTTTCCGCAGTTTGTACATTTTTCCGGATCAATACGTGCCACATTATCAGTTACTGTGATTGCTCCAAACTCACATACCTTTTCACACATCTTACAGCCAATGCAGCCTACCTGACAGCCTTTTTTCACATCTACACCTCTGTCTTTAGAACTGCACTGTACCAGATGTTTTGTTTCCTTTGGTACCAACTCGATAAGATTCTTCGGACATTCTGCGATACATTTCTTACATGCTTTACATTTGTCAGAATCTACTTTTGCCACGCCATCAATAATGTGAATAGCATCGAATGGACATACCTTTACACAGGAGCCAAATCCAAGGCATCCATAATTACAGGTTTTTGGACCACCGTTTGGCACAAAAGAAAGCATTTTACAATCTTCTACACCATAATATTCGTAGTCCATTTTTGTTTTATCACAGGTTCCTGCACATTTTACAAAGGCAGTCATAGGCTTTCCGCTACCTGCAGATACTCCCATGATTTCACCGATTTTCTTTGCGCAGGCTTCACCGCCTACAGGACAGGCAGAAACTTCTGCTTCTCCTTTTGCAATGGCAGCGGCTAAACCGTCACAACCTGCATATCCACAACCACCACAGTTGTTGCCCGGAAGTTCTGCTCTTACTGCAACTTCTTTTTCATCTACTTCTACTTTAAATTTTTCGCCTGCAACACCAAGGAAAAGTCCAAGTATCAATCCGATTACAGCAACAATAACTGCGGCAATTAAAATTCCAGTTATATTCATACTCTTTCCCTCCTATATCAGTCCTGAAAAGCCGAAGAAAGCAATCGCCATAAGACCTGATGTAATCAATACAATCGGCATACCTTGAAATGATTCCGGTACGTCATTGTATTCCATTTTTTCTCTTAATCCGGCAAGGATTACAATAGAAATTGTAAATCCAACTGCAGTTGCAAATCCATTTACAACGCTTTCTAATAAGTTGTATTCCTTCTGTACGTTAGTAATAGCAATACCTAATACTGCACAGTTGGTAGTAATCAATGGAAGATATACCCCCAATGACTGGTACAACGCCGGCATCGCCTTCTTTAAGAACATTTCTACAAACTGTACCAATGCTGCAATTACCAAAATAAATACAATGGTCTTTAAATAGGTAAGTCCCGTTTTTTCAAGAACAAATGTATAAATTAAACTTGTAATTGCAGATGAAATGGTAATAACGAAAATAATTGCTCCACCCATACCAGCAGCAGTATCAATTTTTTTAGATACTCCAAGGAATGGACAAAGTCCAAGAAACTGACTTAATACAACATTGTTTACCAATGCTGCTCCAATCGCAATGATAATTAATTCTTTCATTTACTTTGCCTCCCCTTCTATTTTTCCGGTACAGCCTGTATTCTGACAGGATGTACATCCTTCGCCACAACGGCTGACTGGTGCTTTTGTACCTTTTTTATTACGTACTTTGTTCTGTACTGCGGTCAATGCTGCAAGTACAAAGAACGCTCCCGGTGCCAGAATAAAAATAGTAATTCCTTCGTAAGAAGACGGAAGAACCTGTAAGCCAAAAATCTGACCTGCACCAAGAATTTCTCTTACAATACCAATACTGGTAAGTCCTAAGGTAAATCCAAGTCCCATACCGATTCCATCAAAAATAGATTCGATTGGACCATTTTTAGAAGCAAAGGATTCTGCACGTCCTAAAATAATACAGTTTACTACAATAAGTGGTATATAAATACCAAGTGCAGAATACAACGCCGGAATAAATCCTTCCAATAATAATTCTACCACTGTAACGAATGATGCGATAATTACAATGTATGCCGGAATACGTACTTTATCCGGAATAATATTTCTAAGAAGTGAAATGATTAAGTTTGACATAATCAATACTACTGTTGTAGTCAATCCCATACCCAAACCATTCATGGCAGAGGTGGTAACTGCAAGTGTAGGACACATACCAAGCATCAGTACGAAGGTAGGATTTTCTTTAAATAAACCGTTCAATAAAGGTTTCATATATTTATTGTTCATCTTAGTTACCTCCCTGCGTAGCTTTAAAGAATTCAATTCCGGCATTAACGCCATTGGTTACTGCATTTGTGGTAATAGTTGCACCACTAATAACGTCAATCTGATTTTCTGCAGTAGCACCTGTTTTGCTGTATTCAAACTTTTCTACTTTTTTTCCTGCATACTGCCCTTTGAATTCATCTTCTGCTGCTTTCATACCAAGTCCTGCGGTTTCACTGATGGATAACATTTCAATTCCTGTCACCGTTCCATCACTTAAAATACCCATGGTAAAGCTGATATCTCCGCCATAACCTTCACTGGTTACTACCGTGTATACATGACCTATTACATTTCCAGAAGCATCTAATGCATCGGCTGCTCCGGTAATTTCCTGAGCACTGTACCCTGCTGCTGCCGGAATTTCTACTCCACTGTTGCCTTCCAGTTCCTTTTCTTCAAAGCTTGCAGCATCTGGAAGTACTGTTTTAAAGGCTTCCTGCTTTGTCAGTTCCTCCTGTTTTGCAATAGGCTCTTTGGTAACTTCGTATACTGTTCCAAGAGTTAAGCCGGAAATCAGTGTAATAGCAGTTAATACTAATGCATCTTTTACTATCTTATTCATTTCCCCTTACCTCCTTTTTCTCTAATCCAAAGGCTTTTGGCATGGTTACTCTTTCAATCAATGGAACTAAAAGATTACCGAAAATAATTGCATAAGATACACCTTCTGCTGAACCTCCGAACAAACGGAAAATTCCGGTTAATACTCCAAGCAAAATACCATATACAATCTGTCCCTTCGCTGTAATTGGTGAAGTTACATAATCTGTTGCCATAAAGAATGCACCTAACATCAATCCACCACCAGCTAAGTGTGCCACAATATATGATAAATCAAAACCATGTCCGCCAAAGATTGTGATAAATACCACAAAGGATAAAATATAGCTTGCAGGTATCTTCAAATCAATAATTCCCATAATCAAAAGGAATGCTGCACCAAGCAACAATGCAACGGCACTTGTTTCACCGATAGTTCCGGCTGTACGTCCCAATACCATATCCAGTACATTCACGCTTTCGCCGTTTTTTAACAATGCCAATGGTGTTGCTGTGGAAACTCCATCATATGTAAAGTTTGTCATTCTTCCGGTAAAGGAAATTAATAAAAAGCATCTTGCTGCCAATGCCGGGTTCATAAAGTTCTGACCTAAACCACCAAAAATCTGTTTTACAACGATAATTGCAAAAATACTACCTAATGCACTCATCCACCAGGTTGCTTTTGGTGGCAGATTCAATGCCAGTAAAAGTCCTGTCAGGGCGGCACTCCAGTCATTGATTGTTACTTTCTTATGCATTAATTTCTGATAGATAAATTCAGAAGCCACTGCTGTGCCCACACAAACTACCACATTCATCAATGCATTCACACCAAAATTCCAGATTCCAACTGCTGTAGTTGGAAGTAATGCTATAATTACCATCAACATAATATTGGAAGTTGTTATTTTACTTCTAATATGCGGTGATGATGACACATGTTTTAAATCACTCACAACATTCACCCTCCTTCTATTTTTTACGTTTTGCAAGAACCATTTTTCTCATGGATTTAATAGACTGAGTAAGTGGACGTTTTGCAGGACAGATAAAGCTGCAGCATCCGCACTCACAACATTCCATACCATTGTTCTTTACAAACTTTTCTTCTTCCGAATGTTCTGCATAGTCAGCAAGTCTTGCCGGAACAATACGTGCAGGACATCCTTCTACACATTTACCACAGTTAATACAAGCCGTAGGTTCGTATTTTGCCACCTCATCTTCTGTAAGGCATAACAATGCGGAAGAGGTCTTTGTTACCGGAACATGGATGTCAAAAATACCAAATCCCATCATTGGACCACCGGAAATAATCTTTGCAGGTTCTTTTTTGAATCCGCCTGCTTCTTCGATTAATTCGGCATAATCTGTACCAACACGTACAATAAAGTTTCTAGGATCTTCCACAGCATCCCCGGTTATCGTAACAATTCTGTGCATCAAAGGTTTGCCCTCTACGACTGCATGATAAATTGCCACAATGGTATCCACATTGTTTACCACACATCCCGCATCTGCCGGAAGCATTTTGGAATTGATTTTTCTTCCTGTGGACGCATAAATCAACTGACGTTCTGCACCCTGAGGATATTTTGTCTTTAAGGCTTTTACTGTAATACGGTCTTCTTTTTCGGTAAGCTTCTCTAAAATCTCGATACAGTCCCTTTTGTTATCCTCCACTGCCAGAATTCCTTTGGCATTGTCAAAAAGTCTTAACACAATTTTCATGCCCTCTACCAGTTTTTCCGGCTCTTCTAACATTCTGCGATAATCAGATGTTAAATACGGCTCACACTCTGCACAGTTAGCCACCACATAATCAATTTTTTCCGGTTCCTTCGGAGAAAGTTTTACATGTGTTGGGAACCCTGCACCACCCATACCAACAATACCTGCTTCTTTGATAATCTCTCTGATTTCATCCTTCGTAAGCTCTGTATAAGGTTTGTGCTTAGGATATTCAACTGTTTCATACTGTCCATCGTTTTCAATTACAATAGACATTACATTATCCCCTACTACCACTCTCCTTGGCTCAATCGCCTTCACAGTACCTGACACGCTGGCATAAATCGGTGCCGATACAAATCCGCCCGCTTCGGCTATTTTCTCGCCTTCCAGCACACGCTGACCTTTTTCCACAATCGGTGTGGCCGGTGCCCCAATATGCTGGGATAACGGATAAACTAAGTCACCCTTTGGCAATACTTCCTTAATCGGTTTATCTTTTGATAAATTCTTGCCATCGTATGGGTGTATTCCGCCTTTAAATGTTGATAATCCCATGTTCTAACCTTCTTTCCTGTTTTATTCCTTCTATAACTTTTTACACTTCCTATTTTACTATTTTTTTCAGCAAATTACTACATTTGTTTCCCAAAAAATACTATAAATTTTCAGAAAAATGCTTTATACTGGAGGTAATGACAAAAAACAAAAGGAGATTTTTATGGAAACAATCACAACACCTTCCAAATATCCGATTCCAGCTTATTTGGAAGAACACTATGATTTATCAGAATTACTCTTTTTCGATATTGAAACCACTGGTTTTTCCGCAAAAACTTCCCATCTGTATCTGATTGGATGCTTATATTTTGAAGAGGGTATTCCCAAAATCAAGCAATGGTTTGCAGAAAATCCTTCGGAAGAACCTACGTTATTGTTTGAATTTTTCCAATTTTTGCAAAATTTCAAATGTTTGATACATTATAACGGAAACGGATTTGACATTCCGTATTTGCTACAGAAATGCAGCCACTATAATTTGCCTTATAACTTCGATTCAGTGGAAAGTATTGATTTATACAAGATTCTTTCTCCTTTGAAAGCACTCTTAAAATTAGAGAATTTAAAGCAGAAAACGGTGGAAGCTTATTTAGATATTGCCAGAGAGGATTTATATCACGGAGGGGAACTGATTAGTGTTTACTTGAACTATTTAAAAGAACCGGATGATGAAGCCAAAAAATTACTATTGCTTCACAATCACGATGATATTGATGGGCTTTTGCGCTTGGCACCCATGCTTGTTTTTCAGGACTTTACTTTGGAAAACTTGGAATTTGATAACGCAGAAATCAAGGATTATGTTTCTTTGAACGGTTTAGAGGGCAAGGAGGTTATCTTTTCTTTTCATCTTCCTTCTCCATTTCCTAAGCGGATTAATTTTGCAAAACAGGATTATTACTTTTCCGCTCATGGAACGGACTGCAAACTTCGCATCAAGGCTTATACCGGGGAATTAAAGTATTTCTATTCTGATTATAAAAACTACTACTATCTTCCAAAAGAAGATACGGCAATTCACAAAAGTGTGGCTTTTTATGTAGATAAGGACTTCCGCACCAAAGCCAAAGCCGCCAACTGTTACAGCAAAAAGACCGGCGTATTTTTGCCACAGTTTCAGGAGATTGTATCTCCTTACTTTAAAATTGATTATTTTGACAAGATTTTGTACTTTGAAGCTTGTGAGGAGAATTTAAAGGACGAATCACATATGCTTGCCTATATTTATCATATTCTTCAGTTTATGCTAAAGTAACCAAATAAGCGAAGCTTATCCTAACGGACAGCTTCGCTTATATTTACCTTATTTAATTGGATTTTTGATAGAAAAATGACTTATATCTGTCATAGTTTAATTCTTTGTAATTCATAATCTGTTCTGTGCTTCCAATAAACAGAATTCCTCTGCTACTCAGTGCCTTATTAAACATCTTATAAATATCCTGTTTTGCTTCTTCTGTAAAGTAAATCAAAACATTACGACAAACAATCAAATGACAGTCTGACGGGTAGGTATCCTTCAGCAAATTATGCTGTTTAAATTCTACACGACTCTTAATTTCTTCCGAAATCTGGTAAGATGAGCCAATTTTAGTAAAATATTTTTCTTTCAAATCTTTCGGAACACTTGCAATGCTCTTTTCGTTATACAAACCAACCTTGGCTTTGGCGATTACCTGTTTATCAATGTCCGTAGCAATAATTTTAATATTGCTTAACGGAAGATGTCTTGATAATGCCATTACTAAAGAATATGGTTCATCTCCTGTAGAGCATGCAGCGCTCCAGATTTTTAAATTCTTCCCATATCTGCTGATAAGGTCAGGAAATACATTTTTATCCAAAATTTCCCACTGTTCCGGATTTCTGTAAAACTCTGACACGTTAATTGTCAAATAGTTTACAAAGCCTTCAAACATCTCTTTGTCTGTCTGAATTGCTTTTACGTAAGCATCGTAACCTACTATCTCGTTTTTTGCGATGAGCGTATCAATTCTACGCTTCATCTGCTTTTCCTTATAGGAGCTTAAGTCAATTTTCGTCAGTTCATAAACACTCTTTTTAAAACCTTCGTAATCCATTGCCATATAAAAACCGCCCCTTTACTTATCCCAATACTCAGATTATTATTCTTCTGTTGTTTCTTCTGCTGGTGCAGCTTCTGGTTCTAATACTTTCATGCTTAAGCTGATTTTCTTTTCTTCTTCGTTGAAATCAACAACCTTAGCTTCGATTTCCTGTCCAATTTTTAAGAAATCAGCTGGTTTTTCAACATGAACTCTTGAAATCTGTGATAC
>CAYVCL010000085.1:0-10873 GCA_964450185.1 uncultured Lachnospiraceae bacterium
ATTATTATCTTACTTGGTGGTAGAACAGGACGTGACGGTTGCGGTGGTGCAACAGGTTCTTCCAAGGTACACACAGAAGAATCCATCGAAACTTGTGGTGCAGAAGTTCAGAAAGGTAACCCACCAACAGAACGTAAGATTCAGAGATTATTCCGTAGAGAAGAAGTCAGCAAATTAATTAAAAAATGTAACGACTTTGGTGCAGGTGGTGTATCTGTAGCAATCGGTGAACTTGCAGATGGTTTACAGGTAAATCTTGACAAAGTGCCAAAGAAATATGCAGGTCTTGACGGAACAGAAATTGCAATTTCAGAATCTCAGGAACGTATGGCAGTGGTTGTAGATCCAAAAGATGTTGCTGAATTTATGAAATATGCAAAAGAAGAAAACTTAGAAGCAATCGAAGTTGCTGTAGTAACAGAAGAACCAAGATTAGTATTAAACTGGAGAGGCAAAGAAATCGTAAATCTTTCCAGAGCATTCTTAGATACCAATGGTGCTCATCAGGAAACTAAGGTAGAAGTAGAAATTCCTGAAAAAGAAAAGAATTACTTTGTGAAAGAAGAAGTAAAAGATGTTAAGACAAAATGGATGGATACATTAAAAGACTTAAATGTATGTTCCCAGAAAGGTCTTGTAGAAATGTTTGACGGTTCTATCGGTGCAGGCAGCGTATTTATGCCTCATGGTGGAAAATACCAGATGACAGAAACACAGGCAATGGTAGCAAAAGTTCCTATGTTAAAAGGAAAAACTACAACAGTAACTATGATGAGTTACGGTTTTGACCCATACCTTTCTTCTTGGAGCCCATACCACGGTGCGGTTTACGCAGTTGTAGAATCTGTGGCAAAAATCGTGGCAAACGGTGGAGATTACAAGAAAATCAGATTTACTTTCCAGGAATACTTCCGTCGTATGACAGAAGATCCTAAGAGATGGAGTCAGCCATTTGCAGCTTTACTTGGTGCTTATGATGCACAGATGGGCTTTGGTTTACCATCTATCGGTGGAAAAGACAGTATGTCAGGAACATTCAATGAAATTGATGTACCACCAACTTTAGTATCTTTCGCAGTAGATATTGCAAAAGACAAAGACATTATCACTCCTGAATTGAAAAAAGCAGGAAGCAGGATTGTATTAATGGAAATTCCAAGAAATGAATATGATTTACCGGAATATGACAAGGTAATGGATGCTTACGCAAAATTCCATGCAGATGTTCAGGCAGGAAACATCATTTCTGCTTACGCTCTTGACAGCAAGGGTATTGCTGCTGCAATCAGTAAGATGGCATTTGGTAACGGAATGGGTGTAAAAGTAGAACATAACGTTGCAGCGGAAGATTTATTCAGCGTAGGATTTGGTAACATTATCGCTGAAGTTCCGGCAGAAAAGGTTGGTTCTCTTGGAATTACTTACACAGTAATTGGTGAAGTAACAGATAAGGCTGCTATTGAATACAAAGATATGTCAATCGCTTTAACAGAAGCAGAAGAAGCATGGACAGGAACTTTGGAAAAAGTATTCCCAACACGTTCTAATGTAGAACAGAGCGAAATTAACACTGGTTTATATAAAGCAGACAGCATTTATGTATGCAAGAACAAAATTGCAAAACCTACTGTATTTATCCCGGTATTCCCAGGAACAAACTGTGAATACGACAGCACAAGAGCTTTCGAAAGAGCCGGTGCAAATGTAATTACAAAGGTATTTAAGAACTTAGATGCAGAAGATATTCGTGATTCTGTAAGAATCTTCGAGGAAAGCATTGCACAGTCCCAGATTATCATGTTCCCAGGTGGATTTAGTGCAGGTGACGAACCAGAAGGTTCTGCGAAATTCTTTGCAACTGCTTTCCGTAACGAAAAGATTAAAGAAGCAGTGAATAAGTTATTGAATGAAAGAGATGGTCTTGTTCTCGGTATCTGTAACGGTTTCCAGGCATTGATTAAATTAGGTCTTGTGCCATACGGACAGATTACAGAACAGAAAGCAGATTCACCTACTTTAACATACAACACCATTGGACGTCATATTTCCAAGATGGTATATACAAAAGTTGTAACCAACAAGTCCCCATGGCTTGCAGGTGCAGAATTAGGAGCTACTTACGTAAATCCGGCTTCTCACGGAGAAGGACGTTTCGTAGCACCAAAAGAATGGCTTGATAAGTTATTCGAAAATGGTCAGGTAGCAACTCAGTACGTAGATGCCAACGGAAATCCAACTATGGATGAAGAATGGAATCCAAACGGTTCTTACCTTGCTATCGAAGGTATCACAAGCCCAGACGGACGTGTACTTGGTAAGATGGCACATAGCGAAAGAAGAGATGCTTCTGTGGCTATGAATATTTATGGAGAACAGGATATGAAACTGTTTGAATCTGGGGTTAAGTACTTCCAGTAAGAAAAGATTATCAGACCTTGTAGAGAGGCGGAACGCCTTTCTATGAGGTCTTTTCACGTTCCAAGACCTTGAAAAGAGTGAGAAACCTTAAAAACAATTGTTTACAAATGATTGACAATGTAAACTTAAATGAATATAATGGAATTAGGAAGGGATAATAAGTAGTAAATTGATTTTTAATTTGGATAGGAGAGTGATACTATGGCAACAGTACCAACACAGGTAAGAATTGATGAAGAATTAAAGAAACAGGCAGTAGAATTGTTTAATCAACTTGGTATGGATATGTCCAGTGCTATGAATATCTTTTTAAGACAATGTGTTATGAGAGGCGGTTTACCTTTTGCGGTAGAAGTTCCTCAGTATAAAGTAGAAGTGCTTGAAGCTATGGAAGAAGCAAAAAGAATCAGCAGAGATCCTAATACAAAAAGATATAGCAGTTTTTCAGAAGCAATAGAGGATTTGGATGAATGAAATATGAATTAGTATTGACGGGTAAGTTTAAAAAAGGATTAAAACTTGCCAAAAAGAGAGGACTAAACATTAAACTTCTTGATGAAATTGTTGAAAAATTGTTGAAGGGCATTCCGTTAGATGAAAAGAACAAAGACCATGAATTAAAAGGACAGTATAAAGGTTTTAGGGAGTGCCATATCCAACCTGACTGGTTATTGATTTATTTGGTGGAGGATGATGTGCTTGTATTGACATTGGTTGATACGGGTACACATTCCGATTTGTTTAATATGTAAGAGAAAATGTGAGAAAACAAAAACCTTGTAGAGGAAAATGAACCGACCTCCCAATCGTTAGATTCTGGGTCTGACTTTTAGGGACGGTTCACAACCTTCTATGAGGTCTTTTTTGAGTAGATAGTAGAATTATTTCATTGCTATTCGCACCATTTTTCCGTATACTATAAATAGCTATATACACATAGAAACTTTTA
Source organism: uncultured Lachnospiraceae bacterium (assembly GCA_964450185.1). Classification (GTDB taxonomy): domain Bacteria; phylum Bacillota; class Clostridia; order Lachnospirales; family Lachnospiraceae; genus RUG11237. The sequence goes on from CAYVCL010000085.1 coordinate 3,368, forward strand.
AAATTTTCTACCATAATAGAACCTGGAGGAACTCAAATGGCAAAAAACGTTGCAATCGGAATACAGAGCTTTGACAAGTTAATAACAGAAAATTACTTCTATATAGATAAAACCCTATTCATTAAAGAATGGTGGGAAAGCGGAGATGATGTAACTTTAATCACTCGTCCGCGGCGATTTGGAAAAACCTTAAATATGAGTATGGTAGAACAGTTTTTTTCGATATCTTATGCAGACAGGGGAGATTTATTTGAAGATCTTTCCATCTGGCAGGAAGAAAAGTATAGAAATCTTCAGGGAACCTATCCGGTTATCAGCTTGTCCTTTGCTAGTATTAAGGAAAACGGTTATGCCTTAACCAGAAAAAAGATCTGTCAGATGATTACAGATTTATATATAAAATATTCTTATATAAAAGGCAGTGATGCGTTAACAGATACAGACAGAAATTTTTTTGACAGAATTTTGGCGGAAAATTATGATGACAGTGATGCTACTTTGGCTCTTTATAAATTATCAGATTTTCTTATGCGTTATTACGGAAAAAAGGTTGTTATTCTGTTGGATGAATATGATACCCCAATGCAGGAAGCTTATATTCATGGTTTTTGGGAAGAATTGGTAGCTTTTACAAGAAGTTTATTTAATGCTACTTTTAAAACGAATCCATATTTGGGAAGAGCGATTATGACTGGAATCACCAGAGTCAGTAAAGAATCTGTTTTTTCTGATTTGAATAATCTAAAGGTGGTAACTACCACATCGGATGAATATGCCACATCCTTTGGTTTCACGGAATATGAAGTATTTCAAGCATTAGATATGTATGGATTTGGTACAGAAAAAGAAAAAGTAAAACGGTGGTATGACGGATTTGTATTTGGAGCACACAGGGATATTTACAATCCGTGGTCGATTTTGAATTTTTTGGATACTGGACAATATCAGACTTACTGGGCCAATACCAGCAGTAACAGTCTTGTAGGCAAACTAATCAGAGAGGGTGGCAGTGAAATCAAGCAGTCGATGGAACTGCTCTTGAAAGGTGAACATTTTATCTGCCCTATTGATGAGCAGATTGTTTATAATCAGTTAGACAACAATGAAGAAGCAATTTGGAGTTTATTAGTGGCAAGTGGTTATCTGAAAATTTTATCCTATGAACAGATAGAAAAAGTGCAAAGAAGACCAAATTATGAGTTAGCATTGACTAACGGAGAGGTCAAACTCATGTTTGAACAAATGATTAGTGGCTGGTTTGGCAGAGAGCGGGGGAATTACAATCGCTTTATTAGTGCCATGCTGGCAGGTGATATAGAGGAAATGAACGAATATATGAACGAGATTTCCTGCGAAATATTCAGCTATTTTGATACCGGTAAAAGAGTTTCAAAGAAAGCCCAGCCTGAACGTTTTTACCATGGATTTGTTTTGGGATTATTGGTGGACTTGAAAGAACGCTACCAGATAACTTCCAACAGAGAAAGTGGCTTTGGCAGATATGACATCATGTTAGAACCTACGAATCCACAAAAAGACGATGCCATTATTATTGAATTTAAAGTGTTCAATGCCAGAAAAGAAAACACACTGGAGGAAACGGTGGCTTTTGCACTGGCACAGATTGAACAAAAACAGTACGAAGCAAACCTGATTGGAAAAGGAATTCCTAAGGAAAAAATTCGTAAATATGCTTTTGCTTTTGAAGGGAAGAATGTGCTGATTGATGGTGAGGGCAGATAGGATGAAAGATTATCAAAAGGGTGATCTAAAGATTGGCTTAATGAATTTGTATGGCATGGAAGAATATCAATACTGTTAGCAACAAGGAGAAATTATGGAACGCAACGTAAGAATGGAAGATATTTCCGATGGAAAATTATACAGTAACAACGACATGGTAAAAGCAGATACCGGCAACTGCCAAGGCTGTTCAGCCTGCTGTAGAGGGATGGGGAATTCCATTATTTTAGACCCATTTGATATATATCAGATAACCACCAATCTGCATAAATCAATGGAAGAATTATTAAACGGTTACTTGGAATTAAATGTAGTAGACGGCATTATATTGCCAAACTTAAAAATGGCAGGAACAAAAGAATCCTGCAGTTTTCTAAACGAAGAAGGCAGATGCACCATCCATAAATTCCGTCCGGGAATCTGTAGATTATTCCCATTAGGCCGTTTTTACGAAAATAATACATTCCAATATTTCTTGCAGATACATGAATGTAAGAAACAAAACCTATCCAAAGTAAAAGTAAAAAAATGGCTGGACATTCCAAACCTCAAAGAATACGAAGCCTTCATTAACGAATGGCACTACTTCCAAAAAGATTTACAACAACAAATCAAAGAAAGCACTGAGGAAGGTTATATAAAGAAAGTAAGCATGTACGTATTACAAAACTTCTATCTAAAACCATACCAGCCGGAAGAAAGTTTCTACAACCAATTTGCAAAACGTTTAGAAGAAGCCAAACAAATCTTCTTAAAATAGCGTAAAATGCATAGCTTTTTGCTTTAGCGTCTGCTATAATAAACGAGTATGTGCATAGTTGCACAAAAGAGTATAAAGAATGAAAGAGGTAAAAAAATGAGCAAGAAATACGAAGCATTTACATTGGAACATAGTTTTGTGACAAACATGGAAATAAAAAGAAAACTGACAGCAGGAAATACAGGAATTAAATGTAACGCAGGCATCACTATTAATGTAAGACCGGAAGAAAAGAATCCAAAGGTTTGCCTGGTAGTGCTGAGAACAACTATCACAGGTGAAAATGATATGCTTTCTACTATATTTGAAATGGCATTCAAAATCATTTTGAAAGATGCAAAAGAAGCAGAAAACCTTATGAAGTTAAAAGGCAGTGTGGCAGAAGATTTATATGGCATTATGAACAGCAAAATTAAAAATGTAACAGAAGAATTGTATGAAAATGGAATGGAATTGCCACCACTTTCAGCAGTAGTAAGTTAGGAAATCCAAGAAGGAGTAGTGCTTGTGAAAAATATATCAAAGATAGTTGCTATACTGGGGATAAGCGCTCTTATGCTTACAGGCTGTGGGAATAGTGAGCGTAAAGAAGCTGTGCAGAACATTGAAGAATTTAGTCAGGAATACGAAGCTGCAAAAGATAGCATTGGGCAGGAGCAGATGTCTAAGTATCAGATGCTCGGCGAAAGTGTGCAGGCACTTTTAGATATTTCAGAAAAGGACTCAGGTGAATTGGAAACAGAAGAGCAGATTACTCAGGCTAATGAATTGGTGGAAGAACTCAGGGCAGAGTTGCATGAGATGATAGGAAATGTGGAAGGAAGCGAAGAGGTTTCGGAAACTGCAGAAGAAACCATCGAAGCAGCCATAGCTTTTCGTAATGAATCCCAGACAGGGGCTTCGTCCCTTTCCATTATAAATCCTGCAAGTGGTACAGAAGAAGAACTGGATAGTTTTGAAGCCGGAAAAAAGATAGAAACAACAGTAAAGCTTCCGGTGTCGGACATGAAGCTTGAGTGGTATTTGTATAACGAAAATGGTGAATGTATAGCTCAGGAAACAACGAGTCTTGAAGATGTTAAGAGCGGAGCGACCATTTATTATACCGATGATGGTGCGTATACAGAAATATATTAAAAAGAGGCGCAGATTATGATAAAGAAAATTGGGAGAAATGACCTGTGTTGGTGTCAGAGTGGGCGCAAATATAAAGCATGCCATATGGCATTTGACGAGAAACTGATGCAGTGCAAGGACAAAGGTTATAACATTCCTTCAAGAAAAATGATAAAAAATCAGGAACAGTTAGATGGAATCCGGGAAAGTGGAAAAGTAAACATTGCCGTATTGGATTATGTGGCAGAACACATTCAGGTGGGAATGTCTACGGAAGAAATTGACCGGATGGTATATGAAAAAACATTGGAATACAATGGAATCCCTGCTCCTTTAAATTTCGAGGGATATCCGAAAAGTGTATGCACTTCCATTAACGAAGAAGTGTGTCATGGAATTCCATCAAAAGACATTATCCTAAAAGACGGTGATATTGTAAATGTGGATGTTTCTACCATTTACAAGGATTATTTTTCCGATTCCAGCCGTATGTTCTGTCTGGGAAAGGTTAGTCCTGAAAAACAGAAGTTAGTGGATGACACTAAAAAAGCGATAGAATTGGGGCTTTCCTATGTGAAACCTTGGCACAGAATGGGTGAAATGGGAAATGCCATTTATGAATTTGCCAGAGAACATGGATATTCTGTGGTAAGAGAAGTTGGCGGACATGGTGTTGGAATTGAATTTCATGAAGAACCATTTGTCAGCTATTGCTGTCCAAAGGATAGCGGCGTAGTCATGGCACCGGGAATGGTCTTTACCATTGAGCCGATGATTAACTTGGGCAGAAGTGACATTGTTATGGACGATGAAAACGGATGGACAATTTATACAGAAGACGGTATGCCGTCAGCACAGTGGGAAGTCACTGTGGCAGTAACAGAAGACGGATATGAAATACTGGCGTATTAACCTTGGTTAATACGCCAGCTTTTTTAAAGAATTTTTTCAATAGTAATATCTTTGTGTTTGGATAAGTCCAGAAAACCATCTTCTAACTGAATTAATGGTTTGGACAATGCCTGTTTGTTGATTAAAACAACTTCACCCTTACGACCGTCGCTTAATAAAACACGGTTATTTAAATAAGTATTTACAATATGTTCTAAAAATACAAGAACATATTCCGGATCATATTTCTGAAGCCCTTCTTTTTCGAAGGTTTCTACCACGGTAAATGGTGACATAGGACCACGATAAACTCGTGCAGAAGTCATGGCATCATAAACATCTGCAATGGCAACTAATCTTGCAAAACGATCAATTTTCTCATATTTTAATCGGCGTGGATATCCTGTCCCATCACAACGTTCATGGTGCATCAATGCAGCGTATTTTACCGCATCCGGTAAAGTTTGTGTAGAGAGGATATCATATCCTTTGGTTGTATGAGTTTTGATAATTGCAAATTCTTCTTTGGAAAGTTTCCCAGGTTTCTTAATGATAGAATCCGGAATGGAAAGTTTTCCAATATCATGTAACATACCTGCTAATACTAAAGTATCTGTGTCTTCTTTGGAAAAATCCAGCCATTTTGCAAGGACACCGCAGATTAAAGATACATTAAGACAATGTACATAGGTACTGTCATCGTATTCTCTCATGTTGTGCAGCATATCAAAAACGTTGGTTCCATCTGCTTTAGAAAAAACAGTAGCAGTTTTTTCTAATAATTTGTCAACATTGATAGGAAGGTTTTTGGTAACTACATCATTGAATTCGTCCTTAATCACATATACATTGCTAATAAATTCATGTTTAAATTCTTGAAAAGAACGTGAAGATTTCAGACGTTGACTATAGGAACGATGTATCCCAGGTGCAGCTTGCTTCTTTTCTTCAGAAATTCTGACATAGCGAATAGAATAATCTGCTAATTTATCAATAATCTCCTGAGTAAGTACTGTGTCTTTAGGCAATACCAGTTGATTATGGAGATTATAAATATCTACACCAACACGCATCCCAGGAATTAAGTCCTGAACACTTACAAGATTCATATGTTTTCCCCCTTTTTCCCCTTGCGTTAGGTAATTTTTGTATATTTATATCAAAATTATACCTCATTAAAAGAAAAAAGTCTAGCATTGTTCTTGTTAAGCAGCCCTGAAAGGTAAATTAAATAAATTTCTGTTTTAGCTAACTTTCATCCTACAAAAACATATTTGTGGAAAATTTGGACAGTTTTATTGCTTTTGACAACTTTTATCCACATCCCATAAGTATGGTCTTCCTTTGCTTTTTTTCTTGTGGATATTTCTATTTTTCTCCTTTTTGTTGCTGCAACACCTTCTCTCCATTTCTATGGCTTATTCTCTACGAACTTGCATTCTTTCAAATATCAAGTCTTCTGTTTCGAGTTTCTGTTTCCTCATACTTTCCAACAATTCCTCCGATATCCGTTTGATCGTATATTTTAATTCCTTTACTCCCTTATCTCCATTTTCATACATCTGCATCAATATATCTGCTATCTGTGTTATCAAATAATGGTTTTTCATGGCATTGTAATCCAAACTGTTCGCATGGGTTATCATATAACGGTGGTTTTTTTGTATATTGAAGCCTTCATTTTCTATCAGCCATCTTTTACGTCCCGTTTCCACAAATTCTTCTGCTTTTTCTTCCTCTATTTCCATGCTGCTGAGCCAACGGAACTCTTTATATTTCTTTCCATCTCTTTCTATTTTCAGTTCAAGTACATGTACGGAATACTTTTTGTATTCTATTCCATTTACCCAGTTGATTTTTAACTGTTGTTTTCGGTTTGGTTTTCTCTGATATATTTCTTCTTTTTCTATGACACTTTCACCGGCTTCTCCCATTTTAGTGATTTCACGGTACTCCTCCATGATACTTGGGATACTTCCTTCTTTATATCTTATCAGAAATTCCCATTTATTTTTTCTACATATCTGAAATACCGTATCACATGCGTACAGACTGTCCGCCAGCAAACAGATTGGAAGACGCGGATACTCTTTTTTTAACGTTTCTGCCAATCTCTTAAATGCATTCAGTTCACAATCCTGTTTGTTGGCATTTTCCTTAGGATTTTCTATAAATTCCGTCGCCAGACTGATTATCATATCCTCTCCTAGCACTAGCTTTGCTTCCAGTACCTGATGATAATAAATAGTCTTTTCTTCCGCAGTTCCTTTATTAATTGTTTTGGAAAGACAGTGTTCACAATGTCTTTCCCGAAAACTGAATAACTGGGTTGCATCCACGATGATAAGCCATTTTTCCCCCAGAAACTTTCCGTACTCAAAACTTCTTTTTCGGATAATGCTGTATACCATTTTTTTTCGGATTGCTTCCAATTCTTTGTTATCCAATCTGCTTAAACATTCATTGATTGTAACATAATGTGGCAGATAGTCCTTTTCTTCAAGCCCTAATACCTTGTATATGTTTTTTACACAGGTATCCTCATTAAAAAGTTCATTCATTTCCTGCATGGATTCTATGGAGCAGATATTTTTTAGAATCATAACAAATATGATGACTTCTATCTCATAAGTTACATAACTCTGGTTTCTTGCATCCATGATTTTTTTTATATCTTCTATTAAATCTGGAAAATAGTGTGCCTGTATTTTAAGGAATTCTTTTATGTCATTTCTAATTTGTCTTTTTAATGCACGTTTTTCTGCTCTTGTCATTTAAATATACCTCTGTGAAAAAGTTTTTTCTTATTTTACCATTTCACAGAAGTTATGCATACATTTATTGCGAAAAATGTTTACCTTTCAGAGCTGAAGTGAAAATATGTAAAAAATACACAGAAAAATAGAAAAATTGTGTAATAGTAGTGAAGAAAACGGGGAAGACGGGTCTTTGACACTTGTATAATAACATATTTTCACCCAATCCTAGTATTCAAG
>CAYVCL010000086.1:0-10853 GCA_964450185.1 uncultured Lachnospiraceae bacterium
CGACTAAAACGCTCCGGATGAGCCGTCGCGCTTAAGTCTTCGTAGACAGTGGATTTCGCATACGTTAAAAACGCCTCTTAAACCGCCTTGCCAAGAAAAATTTGTCCCCCTTATGAGCTGTTCGCGGTAACAGCCAAAATCCAGTTTTTAGAAAGCACTTAGTGAGGAGCCCCTCCAGCGACGAACTTAGTGCGTCTTAAAACTTAGTTTGCCGGAACGTTGTTTCCGCCTGCTCCGGAAGATTCGTTCCCTGCCATGGGCGTACTGTAAGCCAATATTTGAATCGCCCCCACCCGAAATATTAAAAAATTATGAAAAAAGATTGAAAAATTTAATATTCTATGATAAAATACTTTCTGAATTTAACAAATAAGGAAAAAGTTACACAAAACCTGTAACAAAGGGGAGGAAACATGGACAACAATTTTAACAATGAAAACAATGGCTATGACTTAAACAAAAGTCAGGAAACAAATGATTTTAACAACGGAAACTTTAACTATACACCACAGCCGGAACAGCCGGGAAAAGATCCAGGTCATGGATTAGCAATTGCTTCTTTAGTACTTGGTATTTTATCAATTCTTTCTTGCTGTTGCACATACTTAGCAGTGATTCTTGGTGTTGTAGGTATTGTACTTGCAATTATTTCTAAGTCAAAGTCATTAACAGGAAAGATGGAAACAATGGCACTTGTTGGTATGATTCTTTCTATCTTAGGTGTGGTAATTGCGATTGCTATGATTATTTGGTCAGTGGCTTATAGTCAGACACCTGCTTATCAGGAAATGATGAATCAGTATATGGATATGTACGGTTCTTACTAAAATATGCTTGTTGTTAAGTTTTAGAACTTAATATAGTATACAAAGAAAAGCTATAAGGTGTATGCCTTATAGCTTTTTTACCACGCAAAGGAAAGGAGAAATCATGGAAAAAACGGAAAAAAGATTATATATATTGGGATGGTTTGCCTTGGGTGTGGTGTTTGTAATGGCAGCAGTATTAAATTGGGTACACTGGGACTTTTTAAATTTAGTTCCTCCTTGTGGTTTTCGTTATATAACAGGTTATTATTGTCCGGGATGTGGTGGAACCAGAGCCGTTCGGGCATTGTTACAGGGAAGGCTGGTAACATCATTTTTATACCATCCTTTTGTGCTATATTGTGTTACAATTATGGTGGTGTTTATGATTACTAACACGATCCAGTTGTTAACAAAAAATAAGTGGAAAATTGGTTTAAAATACCGTCATGGATATTTATATGGTGCTACCATAGTAATCATTGCAAATTGGATTATACAGAATATATGGATTTTTATGAATAAATAAGATTATAAATGTGGGAAAGGAATAGAACATGGATATTATCAAAGCGCTTGCAGAAGAATTAGCTGTGAAAAACTGGCAGGTGGAAGCTGCCGTAAAACTTATGGATGAAGGAAATACGATTCCTTTTATCTCCAGATATCGTAAAGAAGCAACCGGAACTTTAAATGATGAACAGTTGCGAAAACTTCACGAACGTCTGACTTATCTTAGAAATTTAGAGGAGAAAAAAGAACAGGTTTTATCCAGTATTGAAGAACAGGGAAAACTGACAGAAGAATTAAAGGCACGTATTGTTGCGGCAGAAACCTTGGCATTGGTAGACGATTTATACCGTCCATATCGTCCAAAGAGAAGAACAAGAGCGACTATCGCCAAAGAAAAGGGCTTGGAAGGTCTGGCAAATTACATTCTTCTTCAGATGTGTACAGAACCTGTGGAAGAAGAGGCGTCCAAATATATTTCAGAGGAAAAAGAAGTGGCAAGTGTGAAAGAAGCCTTGGAAGGTGCTAAGGACATTATTGCTGAATCCATTTCTGAAGAAGCAGATTATCGAATTTATATCCGTAATCTGACTATGAAAGAAGGAAACATCGTATCTTCTGCAAAAAGTGAAGAAGAAAAGTCTGTGTATGAAACTTATTACAACTTTACTCAGCAGTTAAGTAAAGTGCCGGGCTATCGTGTGCTTGCCATGAACCGTGGAGAAGCAGACAAAATCTTGAATGTAAAAATCGAAGCTCCCGAAGAAGGAATTCTTAATTACTTAAATAGTAAAGTAATTGTAAAGGACAACCCATATACCACACCGATTTTGCAGGATGTGGTGGCAGACAGCTATAAGCGTTTGATTGCTCCTGCGATCGAGCGTGAAATCAGAAATGAACTGACAGAAAAAGCAGAAGACAGTGCCATTGTAGTATTTGGTAAAAACTTAAATCAGTTATTGATGCAGCCACCGATTGTTGGACATGTTGTATTAGGCTGGGACCCTGCCTTCCGTACCGGCTGTAAGCTGGCAGTAGTAGATGAAACCGGAAAAGTTTTGGATACTAAGGTCATCTATCCTACCGAGCCACAGAACAAGGTAGAAGAATCCAAGAAGATTTTAAAACAGATGATTAAAAAATATAATATTTCTTTGATATCTGTTGGAAACGGAACTGCCTCCAGAGAATCCGAGCAGGTGATTGTAGAGTTATTAAAAGAACTGGATACACCGGTGCAGTATGTGATTGTAAATGAAGCGGGTGCATCTGTATATTCCGCAAGTAAACTGGCAACGGAAGAATTCCCGAACTTTGATGTGGGACAGCGTAGTGCAGCATCCATTGCAAGAAGATTACAGGACCCATTGGCAGAATTGGTTAAAATTGATCCAAAATCCATTGGTGTGGGTCAGTATCAGCACGACATGAACCAGAAGAAATTAAGCGAAGCATTGTCAGGAGTTGTAGAAGACTGTGTAAATAAAGTGGGCGTAGATTTAAATACAGCATCTGCTTCCCTGTTAGAGTATATTTCCGGTGTTTCCAAAGTGATTGCAAAAAATATTGTAGCATACCGAGAAGACAACGGACGATTTAAAGATAGAAAAGAATTATTAAAAGTAGGAAAATTAGGACCAAAAGCCTTCGAACAGTGTGCCGGATTCCTTCGTATCAGTGATGGGAAAAATCCACTAGATGCCACCAGCGTACATCCGGAAAGCTACGAAGCAGCTACCGAGCTTCTGAAAAAATTAGGATACACCCCAGAAGATGTAATTGCCGGAAATCTTTCCGGTCTGTCTAAGAAGGTAAAGGATTACCACAAACTTTCAGAAGAACTAAACGTAGGAGAAATCACCCTTCGCGATATTGTAAAAGAATTAGAAAAGCCGGCACGTGACCCTCGTGATGAAATGCCAAAACCAGTATTACGTACTGATGTACTTGATATGAAAGACTTAAAAGAAGGAATGATTTTAAAGGGAACTGTCCGCAATGTAATCGATTTCGGTGCCTTCGTTGATATCGGAGTTCATCAGGATGGATTGCTTCACATTTCACAGATTACCAACCGCTTTATAAAACATCCAATGGAAGTGTTGTCTATCGGTGATATTATCGAAGTAAAAGTGTTGAGCGTGGATATGGAACGGAAGCAGATCAAGCTGACTATGAAGTTTGAGAAGTAGAAAATTCAAATCACAATACAAAAAAAGTGTTGACAAATGTCGAAAGGCGAGTATAATAAGGTTTAGAAACAAGGGAGTTTCGAAAGACGATAAGTCTGTCGAAGCTCCTTTTTTTGTTTATAGGAGGAAAGGAAGGGTGTCCTGAAATCCTAGATAAGTCTAAACAGATGCTATGAAATCAGAGCATAGCATTCATAAGGAGGTTTCTATATGAAAAAATTGGAAATTGTTATCAGACCAGAAAAGCTGGATGAACTGAAAGAAATCCTTGATACGTGTAAGGTTACCGGTGTTATGATAACCAATGTGATGGGATATGGTAATCAGAAAGGTTACAAGCAGAACTATCGTGGAAGCGAGTATAATGTAAATCTTCTTCCTAAGATTAAGGTAGAAACAATTGTTACAGAAGAAATTGCAGACAAATTAGTTGAAATGGTAGTGAAACAGATTAATACCGGTAATTACGGTGATGGAAAAATCTTTATTTCTAATATTGAAGATGTTGTCAGAATTCGTACAGGCGAACATGGCGAAGTAGCTATTTAAACAAAAGATTATGCATAGACATAATACATATAGAATCCGTTATCAAAGGGGATAACACAGGCAGGGTATAGAGAAGAACTATACATGCGGTGTTATCCCCTTTTTATACGGTGATAAAAGGAGGATGTTATTATGATGTTATTAACAAGTGATTTGGCACCGGAAATTATGGATGCCATTACTTCAGAAGTATTTGGAGTATGGTTTTTAATAGGAGCAGCGTTAGTATTTTTCATGCAGTGTGGTTTTGCAATGGTAGAAGCCGGATTTACAAGAGCAAAAAATACCGCAAACATTGTTATGAAGAACTTAATTGATTTTTGCTTGGGTACCGTGGCTTTCTTTCTGTTAGGATATAATTTGTTATGTGGTGAAGGTAATAAATTTATCGGATTTGGTTTAAATCCTTTTGGTAGTTTTGCAGAAATGGACTGGTCAGGTTTTGTATTTAACTTAGTGTTCTGTGCCACAGCAGCAACCATCGTTTCCGGTGCCATGGCAGAACGTACTAAATTTCTTGCATACTGTGTTTACAGTTTTGTTATCAGCCTTATAGTATACCCAATCGAAGCTCACTGGATTTGGGGTGGAACTGCATGGTTAACAGATTTAGGATTTGTAGATTTCGCAGGTTCTTGTGCAATTCATATGGTAGGTGGTATTTCTGCTTTAATCGGTGCCGCTTTCTTAGGACCTCGTATTGGTAAGTATGATGCAAACGGAAAGAGCAAACCAATTCTTGGACATAACCTGTTAGCAGGTGCTCTTGGATGCTTTATTCTTTGGTTTGGATGGTATGGATTCAACGGTGCTGCAGCAACAAGTGTTGAACAGTTAGCGCAGATTTTCGTGACAACAACAATTGCTCCTGCAATGGGTACAGTTTCAGCCATGATTTTCACATGGGTTAAAAATGGTAAGCCAGACGTGTCTATGTCATTAAATGGTGCATTGGCAGGTTTGGTTGGTATTACAGCCGGATGTTCTAATGTAGATGCTGTAGGAGCATTTATTATCGGTCTTGTAGCCGGTGTCATTGTATGTGTTGTTGTACTTTTTGTAGAAAATGTATTAAAAGTGGATGATCCTGTAGGTGCTGTTGCAGTTCATGGTGCTTGTGGTATCTGGGGAACATTTGCAGTAGGTTTATTCGATTATACAAATGGTCTTTTCTATGGTGGCGGAGTTAAGTTATTATTAACACAGTTACTTGGTATTGTAGTAGTGGCAGCATGGACTATCATTACAATGACTATTGTATTCTTCCTTATAAATAAGACAATTGGTCTTCGTGCTTCGAAAGAAGAAGAATTGCAGGGACTTGACCCTACAGAACATGGTTTGGAATCTTCTTATCCAGACTTCCAGAAGGCCAACTACAAGTAAGATATATAAATTAGCGTTTATCTATCCCCCTTATAGTTTAGGACATACAGAAAGCCCCAAAGTGCTTCCACCACTTTGGGGTTTTCGCTTGTTATTTTCAAATAAAAATGTAGTTTCATCTTTGCAAAGGTGTGGTATAATGAAAAGAGCAAATCTGCAAAAGAAAAGGAGTTTTGATTATGGGGGTTATGAAATTTGAGGAATTGGCAGAAAACCAGAAACTGCATATAGAAGTAATTGGTAAAACAGGACGTCTTGAGTATGACGTGGTAAGTAAATTTTGTGTGCAGGGAGCAGTTTTCATAGAGCCGATTCGCTACAACAAACAGATAATTAACTTTGTGCGTTCAGATATTATCATTAAGGTGTTTTATACCAGAAAAAACCGCAAGCCAATTGAATGGCGTGATTGCCATATCAAGGCGGTGGAGTACAAAGGAAATTATTATCATATGATTACCTGCAAAAATGTAGGCGTGGAAGTAAATCGACGGGAATGTTTCCGTATCTTTGTGGGAGAAGATGGACAGGCGCAGGTGGGCGAACACACAGGTATTATGAAAGTAAATGTGAAGGATATCAGTGCAACCGGTTTTTCCTTTGTGGGGAAACGGGAGTCAGAAACACCACTGGGCGAACACGTAAGGCTTACGTTTGATGATATCATTCGAAAAGTTCATTTTGATTTAACAGGAAAATTAGTGCGTAAGGAAAAGGATGAGGATGAAAAGACCATATATGGCTGCGAATTGTATGCAGCCAATAAGACGGTAGATTCCTATATTGCCCAAAGACAGCGTGAGCAGGCACAGCATCTGCAGAAGCAGTTGGTAGAACGCTCCAAAGTTACATTTGAAAAATTAGAAGAAAATATGTAAGATTAAGAAAATACACTTCATTTCGAAGTGTATTTTTTATGCAGAGAAAATCCCTTTTTTCGACTGGAAAGTTTGAGTTACATATTCCAGCGCCCATTTTTGTGCATTTTATACATAAATGTTACATGAAAATGTACCAAAAATCAGGCATAAAAGTTGTAAGTGTTATAAAAATGTAAAAAACTTGTAACAAATCTATTGAATGTTGTGAACAATTACTATATAATAAACTCATCAAGCAAGGATAGTAATGCAAAACTTATAATGAAGGTATTTTTGAAGGAGAGAATGTTTCATGAAATTTAACAAAGTTAATGCGTGGCTGATGGCAGTATCTCTTACAGCAACAACTGTGGCGGTAAACGGATTGCCATTGTATGTAGATGCAATACAGCCAAGTGTAGAAAGTACAGCAAATGAAGAAACAGTAATCATCGATATTCTCGCAGATGAACTGGATGGAACAGAAATCAAAAAAGAAGCTTTTCAGAATCAGTATGAGTTTGAAAATGTTATATTGCAGGAAGGAATTACTGTGATTGGGGAAAATGCATTTTTTAACTGCGTTTCTATGAAAAGTATTGTGGTACCTTCCACAGTAAATACAATAGAGCAGGGGGCATTTGAAAACTGTACAGCTTTGGAAAGAATTGATTTATCAAGAACAGCTGTAACAGAAATTTCAGAAGAAACATTTCGTGGCTGCAAAAACTTAAAAGAAGTAATTTTACCGGGAGGAATTGTTACAATTCAGGCAAATGCATTTCAGGGGTGTGGTGCATTAAGAAATGTAAATTTATCTTCCATGAAAGATATGAAGAAAATCGGAAGCGGAGCATTTGCAAACTGCATTTCTTTAAAGGAAGTAGTGATTCCGGAAAGTGTCATGACTATTGGTGGTGGAGCATTTGCAAATTGTATTAGTTTGGAATCTATTACAATTCCAGGCAGTGTTTCAGAATTTGGACAGGCTGTTTTAGAAGGCGCATCAAACGCAACAGTGAAAAGTGTAGTAAATTCCTATGCTTATGACTATGCTATGAGAAAAGGTCTGGATTTTGAACCAATCTCAGATGAAATTTTAGTGTCTGATATCACAGTATCAAATGAAAATATTACTTATAATAAAGAAAACATTAAAAGAATTACCTTAAAAGCAGGAGAAAGCATGTCTTTAAATATCGCTTTAGCGCCTGCAAATGCCACAAACCAGACAATCATCTGGGAACCGGATAAAGAAGGCGTGGTTGCTTTCGCGGAGGACGGAACCATCACCGGACTGAAACGTGGATTTGTCAGCGTGTATGTGCGGGCGGAAGGTGGCGTCAATAAGGCGGATTATATGGAGATTAATGTGAGAGCGTAGGGGGATTGGCAACATATTGTGGGACTTAGGCTGCGTGGGCGGCTCCGGTCGTGAGGGATAAGATGTACTAAGTGTCCCTTGGAGGGGGCTGTGGCGAACAGTACGCAACCGTCCCACATTCGCCATCCATGGCTCAGGTGGGACTTTCCCGGACATCCTTGTCCGGGAATTGCTGTTTTTAGGCAAGGGACACTAAGTACATCTAATCCCTCACTTTAGGAGCCGCCCACGCAGCCTAAGTCCCACAATAAGCGTCAAATACCGCCTAGCGCAACATTAATAATATAATCCAGAGCAAGAAGGTGGCAGCCCTCGTCGTAAACTCGAGGGCTGCCACTACTTACTTGTTCCGATGCATGTTTCTGTTTAGATTTGGTGTAACGAAATTAGTGCAGTGTACAGGAAGGTATATAAGTGATGGCAGGAAAAGCCCTAAACATACCTGGGGTTTTTCCTGCCATCACTTATATACCTTCCGTCCCCTCCACAACTTTCCTCCACCAAATATAAAAAGAAAATAAATTTTATAAAATAATGAAAAGTGGGTTGACATTTTATATGCAGAGTGCTATGTTTAGTACGTGGATGTTAGCACTCCACATGAATGAGTGCTAACAAATCAGAAAGGAAGTGAATGGATGGAACTGGACGAAAGAAAAACCAAGATATTGGAAGCAATTATTCGAAATTATTTGGAAACTGGAGAGCCGGTTGGTTCGAGAACGATTTCAAAATATACGGACTTGAATTTGAGTTCTGCAACCATTCGAAATGAAATGTCTGATTTGGAGGAAATGGGATATATTTTACAGCCTCACACATCGGCAGGAAGAATTCCTTCTGATAAAGGATATCGTTTCTATGTGGACCGTATTATGGATGACAAGGAACGGGAAGTATCTGAGATTAAGGAGCTTATGATTGAGCGACAGGATAAGATGGAGTTGCTTTTGAAGCAGGTAGTTAAGGTATTGGCAACCAATACCAATTATGCAGCCATGGTATCCGCCCCTTCTTACCATAGAAATAAGTTGAAATTTATACAGCTTTCTCAAGTGGATGCAAAACAGCTGGTAGCAGTTGTGGTGGTGGAAGGAAATATTGTAAAGAATAAAATCATTGATGTAAGCGAAACTTTGGACAATGAAACCCTCCTGAAACTGAATATGCTTTTGAATACCAATTTAAATGGTCTGAGCTTAGAAGAAATCAGCTTAGGAATGATTACAAAATTAAAAGAGCAGGCAGGAATTCACAGCAATATTGTAAGTGAAGTGCTAGATGCTGTTGCGGAAGCAATTAAGGTGGAGGATGATTTGGAAATTTACACCAGCGGTGCTACTAACATTTTCCGTTATCCGGAATTAAGCGACAGCGAACGTGCCAGTGAGTTGATTAATACTTTTGAAGAAAAGAAACCACTTACTGAGCTGGTACAGGAAACACTGGCGGATGAAGGTAATAACGGAATTCAAGTGTATATTGGAAATGAAACACCGGTTCAGGCAATGAAAGATTGTAGTGTTATTACTGCAACATATGAATTGGAAGAAGGCATGCAGGGAACGATAGGGATTATCGGACCAAAGCGAATGGATTATGAAAAATCGTTAAGTGCCATGAAAACATTAATGGCACAGCTTGATAAGATATTTAAGAGAACATAAAGAAAGGTGGAAGATCGAGTGGCAGAAAACGAAAAAGAACTTCAAGAGGAAGCAGTAGAAGTAGAAACAGATGAAATCGTAGAAGAAGCTGTGGAAGAAGAAACAGCAGAGGAGGTTTCAGAAGAAGCTACGGAAGAAGGAACAGAAAAGAAATCTTTATTCGGAAAAAAGAAAAAAGATAAAAAAGACGAGCAGATAGAAGAACTTACCGACAGATTAAAAAGACAGATGGCAGAATTTGATAACTTCCGTAAACGTACAGAAAAAGAAAAAACACAGATGTACGAAATCGGAGCAAAGAGTGTTATCGAGAAAATTCTTCCGGTAATAGATAACTTCGAAAGAGGATTTGCAACGGTAACAGAAGAAGAAAAAGCAAATCCGTTTGTAGAAGGAATGGATAAGGTTTACAAGCAGATGATGACAACCTTAAATGAAATTGGTGTAACACCAATCGAAGCATTAGGTGAAGAATTTAATCCTGATTTCCATAATGCAGTAATGCATGTGGAAGACGAAGAAGCAGGAGAAAATGTAATTGTAGAAGAATTCCAAAAAGGATATCTATATAAAGAAACAGTAGTAAGACATAGCATGGTAAAAGTTGCGAATTAAAGGAAAAATTTAGGAGGCATTAATAATGAGTAAAATTATCGGTATTGACTTAGGAACAACAAACTCTTGTGTAGCTGTTATGGAAGGTGGAAAACCAGTAGTTATCGCAAACACAGAAGGTGCAAGAACTACACCATCCGTAGTAGCATTCACAAAAACAGGCGAAAGATTAGTTGGTGAACCTGCAAAACGTCAGGCAGTAACTAATGCAGAAAAGACAATTGCTTCTATTAAAAGACATATGGGTACAGATTACAAAGTAGCCATTGATGATAAGAAATATTCTCCACAGGAAATTTCTGCTATGATTTTACAGAAATTAAAAGCAGATGCAGAAAATTACTTAGGTGAAAAAGTAACAGAAGCTGTTATCACAGTTCCTGCATACTTCAACGATGCAGAACGTCAGGCAACAAAAGATGCAGGTAAGATTGCAGGTCTTGATGTAAAACGTATCATCAACGAACCAACAGCAGCAGCTTTAGCATATGGTCTTGACAATGAAAAAGAACAGAAAATCATGGTATACGATTTAGGTGGTGGTACATTCGACGTATCTATCATTGAAATCGGTGACGGTGTTATCGAAGTACTTGCAACAGCAGGTGATAACAGACTTGGTGGAGATGACTTCGACCAGAAGATTACAGATTACATGATTCAGGAATTTAAAAATATGGAAGGTGTTGATTTATCTGCTGATAAAGTAGCTTTACAGAGATTTAAAGAAGCAGCAGAAAAAGCAAAGAAAGAATTATCTTCTGCTACAACAACAAACATCAACCTTCCATTCATCACAGCTACAGCAGAAGGTCCAAAACACTTCGATATGAACCTTACAAGAGCTAAATTTGATGAATTAACACATGACTTAGTAGAAA
>CAYVCL010000087.1:0-10691 GCA_964450185.1 uncultured Lachnospiraceae bacterium
AGGGCTTGACCAAAAGTTCTTGGAATCCATGTGAAATTTTGAAGGTATAATACCTGATTGAAGATAACCGTTTGGTTATCTTTTTTTGTTTTCTTCCAAAATCTGTAAAAATCCGTTTTTTAGTGAAAGAGAATAATAGTCAAAGGTGTTTGTAAAAAAAAATAGTAGAAATTGCATAAAAATTCTGTATTTTTAAATAACTTTATGTTATAATACATGTTATAGGAGAGAAAGTCAGACAAAATGCAGATATAATGAGGGTTTGCGTTTCGATTTGGGTTTTTACATAATTTGTGCAATTAGGAGGGAAATAAAATGGATACTAAGATTTTATTGGAAAACGGTACAAATGAACTAGAGGTATTGGAATTTACTTTGGGTGGAAATCATTATGGGATTAATGTGGCAAAGGTTCGCGAGATTTTAACTTATGAGAAAGTTACACCGGTGCCAAATTCACATCCTAGCATTGAAGGAATTTTTATGCCGCGTGATACTATGATTACGGTTGTGAATCTGAAGAAAAGTATCGGTCTTCCGGAAAATGATGAAAAAGGCTTATTAATTATCACAAACTTTAATAAGTTGCATATTGCATTCAGAGTAGATGCTGTTCTGGGGATTCATCGTGTTTCGTGGGAAGAAATTATTAAACCGGATGCTACAATTAACACAGCAGGGGCTGGTGTGTCAACTGGTATCATCAAAATGGATAATAAGTTAATTATTATTCTTGATTTTGAAAAAATCGTAACAGATATTAGTCCGGAAACTGGTCTTAAAGTTTCTGAGATTGATGAATTAGGTGAACGTGAACGTAGAAACATCCCGATTGTAATTGCAGAGGATTCACCATTATTGAACCGTTTGATTACAGACTCTTTAAAGAAAGCAGGGTATGTGAATTTGATTGTCAATAATAATGGTAAAGAAGCATGGGATAAACTTTCTGATATGAAACGGAAAGGTGATATTCAAGAGCAGGTTGGCTGTGTCATTACTGATATTGAAATGCCGGTTATGGATGGTCATCGTCTTACCAAGTTAGTAAAGGGTGATCCACAGTTAAAAGATGTTCCTGTAATTATTTTCTCATCTCTTGTAAATGATGAAATGAGAAGAAAAGGAGAACAGTTAGGGGCAGATGCGCAATTATCAAAACCTGAGATTGGTAATCTGGTAAGGGAAATTGATAAATTGATTATAAAGTATCAAAAATAAAACAGATCATGTACTTGGGGGACATTTTATGTCCCCTTTCTACATGCTATTTTGAATGTAATGCAACAAAGATAGAAAAGGAATGGATGAAAGTGGAAAATATAAAAAAGATAGTAGAAGATTCACAATGTGTATTGATTGGCATTGGAACTGATATGCAATATACAGGTTTAAATAAAGAGCTTATGGAGATTTTTCAGCAAAAACAAAAGCAGGAAAAGCTGGAAAAAGAAGCTGAGTGGTTAGTACCATTTCTTAAAAGTTATAGCTGTCAAAATGATAAAGATGCTAGGGTTACAACAGCCTATGAGAATCTGTATCAGTTGGTGAAAGACAAAAATTACTTTGTTGTGACATTGAATGATGATGACAAAATTTTTCAATCAAGTTTTTCGGCAGATAAAATAACGGCACCTTGTGGAAGTATGAGCAGGCTTCAGTGCATTCATGGATGCGAAGAAAGCATAAAAGAATCGAAAGAGATAGTAAGCGATATTATAGATAAGATGAAAAATCCCGATATAAAACTTGCAGAAATAGCAAAACCATGTTGTGAAAAATGTGGTGGGCAGTTGGTTTTTAATACGGTAGGACAAGAGAAATATTTGGAAAGCGGTTACATAAAAAGCTGGGAAAAGTATCGCATGTGGCTTACAGGCACTTTGAACAAGAAAATTTGTCTGCTGGAATTGGGAGCGGATTTTAAATATCCATCTATTATCCGATGGGCATTCGAAAAAGTTGCTTTTATCAATGAAAAGGCTACGTTCGTTCGTGTGAATGAAAAATATCCGCAGTTGACAGAAGAATTAAAGGGAAAAGCATATGCATACAATGAAAATCCTGTAGAATTCTTTCAATAAATAGAATTGTGTTATCAACGTAAATATGGTAAACTTAAAAGTAGCTATGACATTGAGATAATTTGTAAAAATAATCAATGTACTGACGAAAAATGATTAGAGGTGAGGGTATGAGCACAACAGAAGATTATTTAGATCAATTGTTAAGAAATGCGTCTGGTGAAGGAAATGATGGTATTGGGGAATCTGATTCTGAATTACAGAGTGAAGAAAGTATTATTTCCTTGGAAGATAACGCAGATGAAATGGCGGTAGAGGATGGAATATCCTTGGAGCAGGCAATGGAAATGTCTGTTGATGATGTTTTGAATGAAATGGCAAGTATGGAAAATGAAGAGGTAGATTTACTTTCTGAAGAGCCATCAGCGGAAGAACCAGAGTTGGAAATCTTTGGAAACTTAAATGAATCAGAGGATTTGGGAACCGGAATGATGAGCGAGGATGAAATAGCGGCAATGCTGGAAGCAAGTCAAATTCTGGGACCGGAAGCAGAAAGTGTGGAAGCCATGGACGATGCGTCAATACTGACGGAACCGATGGTGGAAGAAACTCAATCTGGTAGCGAACCAGAAGACTTAGGAACTGGAATGATGAGTGAAGATGAAATAGCGGCAATGCTGGAGGCAAATCAAACTGTGGAGCCGGAAGTAGAGGTAGAACCGGAAGCATCAGTTGAAGCAGAACCGATCAGTGAGTCAGAAGATTTGGGAACTGGAATGATGAGCGAGGAAGCAATTGCAGCAATGTTTGCATCAAGTGAGGTTTCCCAGCCGGAAGCAGAGGCAGAACCAGAAATGCCGGTTGAAGCGACCCCGGTTAGTGAACCGGAAGACTTAGGAACTGGAATGATGAGCGAGGAAGCAATCGCAGCAATGTTTGCATCAAGTGAGGTTTCTGAGCCAGAGATAGAAGCAGTAGAAGAACCGAAAATACCGGTTGATGTGGAACCACTTAGTGAGCTGGAAGATTTAGGAAGCGAAATGCTAGGTGATGAACTGCTTTCATTTGATGACATGCTGGCAGGCATAAATGAAGAAGAAATTGGAACATTACCAGAAGATATGTCAGCGGTGTCTGAGGATATGGGAATGGATTCGGCTACAGAAAGTAGTGGCGACGACAGTATTCTTGATTTGCTTAATATGATGTCTGATGACGAGGATTTAAAAGATATTGGGGATTTATTAAAAGCAGATGAAGATTCTAATTTTGATATATCTGAAGATGAATTGTTTGGTGAAATGCCAACTGAGGGTGAGGAAATGCAGCAGGGAGAAGCAGAAGACAGCGGTAAAAAGCAGGGATTTTTTGCAAAGCTGTTTGGTAAAAAGAAAGACAAAGCTTTAGAAAAAGCAGAAGCCGATGAAAATCAGCAGATTATTAAAGAGGTAGAAGAAGAACTACAAGAGGAAGAGAAAAAAGCAGAAGAAAAAGAAGAGAAGAAGAAAAAGAAAAAAGCCAAAAAGGATAAAAAAGGCAAGAAAAAAGGAAAAGCCGGTGGAGAAGAACAGGCTGAAGGCGAAGATGCCGAAGCTGAAGACGGTAAAAAGGGCAAAAAAGAGAAGAAGAAAAAAGTCAAGAAGGAAAAACAACCAAAAGAAATTGAAGTAGGACCAAAAGAACCGCCACTTCCTAAGAAACCGGTGATTTTGATTATGCTTATGGCAGCGTCCATTCTTGCATTGGTACTTTTAAGCCATAATCTGATAAATTATCAGTCAAGTATAAGCAAGGCAGACAGTTCATTTATCAATAGAAACTATGAAGACGCTTATCAAAATATTTTAGGTGTAGATGTAAAAGAAGATGACAAGCAGTTATATGATAGAATTCGTGTGATGATGAAACTGGAAGCAAAATATGAAATGTATTTGGCACATATTGAACAAAGTAAATATGACGAAGCATTGAATGATTTGATTATGGGTGTCATTAAATATGACCAGTATAAAAAAGATGCAGAGGAGCTTGGAATTCAGCAGGCATTTGATGATGAACTTGCATTGATCGAAGAACAGTTAAATGTAGTTTTTGGTGTTGATGTGGACCAGGCGAGAGAATGGCATAATACATTGAGCGCATTAGATTATACTGAAACAGTGCGTAATGTAGTAAAAGCTGCAGGCTATTTTGTAGAAGAACCGGCAGTGGAAGAAGATACCGAAGGAACTTCTGAAGATTTATCACAGTTTGGTGTGGAAGCAGTAGAGTAAAGAAAGGATGACATGACAGAATGATAGCCATTATTGACTATGATGCAGGGAACATTAAGAGTGTAGAAAAGGCACTATTGTATTTGGGAGAAAAAGCAGAAATTACAAGGGACAAACAAAAAATTCTGAATGCAGACAAAGTTATTTTGCCGGGGGTAGGTAATTTTGGTGATGCAATGGCGAACATACATAAGTATGAGCTTGCACCTGTAATCAAAGAAGTAGTGGATAAGAAGACACCATTTCTTGGGATTTGTGTTGGCTTGCAGTTGTTATTTGAAAGAAGCGACGAATCCGATGGTGTTCCGGGACTTGGAATTTTGGAAGGAGAAATCTTGCGAATTCCGGATACCGGGCTTAAAGTTCCACAGATTGGCTGGAACAATATTAAAATTGATAAGTCATGTCCGCTGTTTCAGGGCTTGCCGGAAAATCCATATGTGTATTTTGTACATTCCTATTATTTGAAGGCAAAAGATGAGAAAATTGTAAAAGCTACCACAGAGTATGGTACTTTGATTCATGCGGCAGTGCAGAAAGACAATGTTTTTGCGTGTCAGTTCCATCCTGAAAAAAGCAGTGAAGTGGGATTACACATTTTGAAAAACTTTATTGAACTGTAAGGATTTGCAAGGAGGAACGACCCATGTTAACAAAAAGAATCATACCATGTCTTGATGTAAATAACGGACGTGTGGTAAAAGGAATTAATTTTGTAAATTTAAGAGATGCCGGTGACCCGGTGGAAATAGCAGCAGCCTATGATAAAGCTGGCGCCGATGAAGTGGTGTTCTTAGATATCACCGCTTCATCCGATGCAAGAAAGACCGTAGTAGATATGGTAAGACGTGTAGCAGAAAACGTTTTTATTCCATTTACAGTAGGCGGTGGAATCAGAACGGTAGATGATTTCAGAGAACTGTTGCGAGAAGGCGCAGATAAGATTTCCATTAATTCTTCAGCAATCAACAATCCGCAGCTTATCAGTGATGCGGCAGATAAATTCGGACGCCAGTGTGTTGTGGTAGCCATTGATGCTAAGCGCAGAGCGGATGGAAGCGGATGGAATATCTATAAAAATGGCGGAAGAATTGATGTAGGCATTGATGCGGTAGAGTGGGCAATGAAAGCAGATAAAATGGGAGCAGGAGAAATCCTTTTAACCAGTATGGACTGCGATGGAACTAAGGCAGGCTATGATGTAGAACTGACAAAAATTATTGCAGAAAATGTGTCTATTCCGGTAATTGCATCCGGTGGTGCCGGTACGAAAGAGCATTTTTATGATGCATTAACAGAGGGAAAGGCAGATGCAGCATTGGCAGCATCACTGTTTCATTTTAAAGAATTGGAAATTAAAGATTTAAAACAGTATTTGAAAGACAGAGAAGTATCTGTTAGAATGTAATAAAATAAGAAAACAAAGCAACTTGGAAGACAATTTTGTTTTTCAAGTTGTTTTTATGGAGGAAAATAGCATGGCAATGATAAGTAATGACTGGCTGGAAGCCATTGAAGGAGAATTTAAGAAGCCATATTATAATGAACTTTATAAATTTGTAAGAGAAGAATATAGTAGAACAAAAATATATCCGCCGGCAGAGGATATTTTTAATGCATTTCATTTTACTCCATTAAGTGAAGTGAAAGTACTGTTATTGGGACAGGACCCTTACCATAACGAGCATCAAGCGCATGGATTAAGCTTTTCCGTATTGCCGGATCAGCCGGATATTCCACCATCATTGCAGAATATTTATAAAGAATTGCAGAATGACTGCGGTTGTTATATTCCAAATAATGGATATTTGAAGAAATGGGCAGAGCAGGGAGTACTTTTATTAAATACGGTACTGACTGTGAGAGCACATCAGGCGAATTCCCATCAGGGAAAAGGTTGGGAAAATTTTACAGATGCGGTAATTGAAGCAGTGAATGCGCAGGACCGCCCGATTGTATATTTCTTATGGGGCAGACCTGCGCAGATGAAAGAAAAGATGCTTACCAATCCAAAACATCTTGTATTAAAAGCGCCACATCCAAGTCCACTGTCGGCATATCGTGGTTTCTTTGGATGTAAGCATTTTAGCCAGGCAAATGAATTTTTAAAAGCAAATGGCATTGAGCCTATCGACTGGCAGATTGAAAATCAAAATTAATTACAGGAAGCGTCTTTTACCATGGTAAGGAATAATTCGTGAATAGCAGTATTTTCATCCAATTCAGGATGAAAGGAAATACCAAGCTGATTTTTATAGCGGGCACCCACAATATTTCCGTCTACGGTTGCCAGAATTTCAGTTTCCGGAGAAACCTTATCAATGTAAGGCGCACGTATAAAAGTCATAGGAATTTTGCCAAGACCTTTAAATTCATCTTCTGTGTAAAAACTTCCTAATTGTCTTCCATAGGCGTTTCTTTTTACAGTAACCGGCATAGTACCGAAATGTACCGTAGTGTCATCTGTAAGGTGTTCTGCTAATAATATCAGTCCTGCACAGGTGGCAAGTACTGGGATGCCTTGCAATATTTTTGATTTTAAAGTATCAAATAAATTTAGGCTGTGTAATAATTTGCCCATGACGGTGCTTTCTCCACCTGGGAGGATAAGCCCGTCAAAAGGGCGTTCTAAATCAGTTGATTTGCGAATTTCAAAACAGTCTACGCCTAATTTTTCTAACATCTTTTCGTGTTCAATAAATGCTCCTTGTACTGCTAAAACTCCAACTGTCATTCTATTTTCCTCTTTCTGCCATTAAAAGTTCGATTTCACTTTCGTTAATACCTACCATAGCTTCTCCTAAATCTTTGGAGAGTTCGGCGATTAATTTAGCGTCTGTATAGTTTGTAACTGCCTGTACAATAGCAGCAGCACGTTTCTTAGGATTTCCACTTTTGAAAATACCAGAACCAACGAAGACACCTTCAGCTCCTAACTGCATCATTAAAGCGGCATCAGCAGGAGTAGCAACACCACCGGCAGCAAAGTTTACAACTGGAAGTCGTTTGTGTTCGTGAACATATAAAACCAGTTCATATGGTACCTGTAATGTTTTTGCAGCATCATACAATTCATCTTCACGCATGGAAGAAAGTCTGGCAATTTCCTGATTCATCATACGCATATGGCGTACAGCTTGCACCACATCACCAGTACCCGGTTCGCCTTTGGTACGAATCATGGAAGCACCTTCGTTGATTCGTCTTAAAGCTTCGCCCAAATCTTTGGCACCGCAGACAAATGGTACGTTAAATTTTGTCTTGTTGATATGGAATTTATCATCTGCTGGAGATAATACTTCGCTTTCATCAATATAATCGATTTCGATAGCTTCTAATAACTGAGCTTCTACAAAATGTCCGATACGACATTTTGCCATAACCGGAATGGAAACAGCTTCCTGAATTCCCTGAATCATTTTAGGGTCGCTCATTCTGGAAACACCGCCGGCAGCTCTGATATCAGCAGGAATTCTTTCTAATGCCATAACAGCACAGGCACCGGCTTCTTCGGCAATATGAGCCTGTTCTGGCGTAGTAACATCCATAATTACGCCACCTTTTAACATTTGTGCTAATTCTTTGTTTAATTCGTATCTTTGATTCATTGTTACATCTCCTAACTGTATTGTTGATGATGTGAATTGTATCACAAACTGAACTTTTGAAAATAACCAGTTTTCAACAAATTAACCAGACCAGTTTTGTGAAATAGGAAATAAATGAAAAAAAATTAAAAAAGTTCTGAAAAAGGCTTGCCAAAAGAAAAGATGTGTGCTATATTATAGGAGTTGTGACGTGCCGGCGTGTCGGAATGGCAGACGAGGCAGACTCAAAATCTGTTGTGGGCAACCACGTGCGGGTTCAAGTCCCGCTGCCGGCACTAAAAACCCTTGAAAAATCAAGGTTTTTTGAAATTTTGCTGATTACTCGTGATTACTTTTAAAAAGAGCGCAAGAAAGGAGAATCTTGCACGAGTGCTAATTAAGAAAAATCGGTTTTAACCGGTTTATTTTTTTGCCCAAAATCTAAAGCAGGAGAGCAGTTCTGTAAAATATCTAAATTCTATTACAAAAAAATCTGCAAAAATTTTAGTATCCCCCTATATGTAATTTTAAAATTGAAAGATTAAAAATGAATATTGTGAGAATTTCACTTAGATTCTATTTTGGCACCCCAAAAATTAGGTAACGATTTTGATACCCCCCCCTACCTCAGATTCTGGCAGGGGAAAAGTGATTTCAAATTTTTAAGAAATTTCATTCAGATTTTAAGTGGATTTGTTCCGGAAAATGTACTCAAAATTTTAGTCTAATAAAGTGCTTAGCATACTGGAGTTATTCCAACGCTTATGCAATTGTTCTGTTTAATGCCTTTCTGAAAGCGTTCAATGTGTCATTTAAGCCTTTAAACGGTTTTGGTGTAAAGAAGTACGATAATGACAATTAAAACGCTTAAAATCCATTTTGCGAGGTTGTAACACAAGCCTATGCTATCCCTGCGGAGTATTTACGGGGTAAATAACCGTCTTTATTGTCTTAGGGTATAACTAATAAACCTAAAGAAGAAAAACGTCTTATAGGCTATTATATGCGTTTTTATTCTGTTGTCAAGGTACAAAATTCGCATAACTGAAGTGAGCCGGTGCGATTTTATTAGGAACGGCGAAAAGAGCGGACTTTGCCGCTCTTTAACTATCAGCGCCATATCATCAGAAGATTAGTCCTCTGCATCTTCCGGGCTTGGGACTGGCTACGGCTGCATTACAGGAGTCCCGAAGGGCTTAGTTATAAATCATTTCTTGCATTATTTGATGCTTTTCACTTTCCGATTTTGTCCTATTCATTTCGTTAAAATCCTTTTCAGCCATTGCCATCGCATTCTTTTTGCTGTAGCCCCTACCTCTCCATAATTCGTATAAGTCTTCAACTGTCCAATTTTTCATAATTTTCACCTTAAACCTTTCTTTATTTGCGGCTTGCCATCATCAGCGTACAAGTTGCCATCTTATACGGACGCCCCAGGGCGGAGCGTTTCGGCTTATTTGTAATCGATATAAATTCTATTATCGTCTTCGTGTAAGATTTTGCCGGATTTGAATATAACCTTTCTTTCAGCCATTCCTGGGAAATCTCCCGGCATTGTCACCGTTAAATCAGTTCCAGTCTTTTCTACTTTCTTAGCCATTCCGTAAAATTTTCCTTCAAGTCCTAAAAATAATTTTTTCATGTCATATCATCCTTTCAAAATTGTTTTGTTGTTTGCTATGGTTATATGATACCAAATATAATGCACTTATACAAGTTGGGAAAATGTACAAAATAATGCACTTATACAAAGCGGTAAATTGTGCGAAATATATAATGCACTTATAAATTGACAAAATAATGCACTTGGTTTATACTTATCTAAGTGAATTATATGTAGAAAAGAGGTGCAATATATGAATGATAAAGAGTTAAAGACATCAGAAGCGCAGAGAAAAGCGGTGAGAGAGTACGAAAAGAAGAATGATAGAATTAATGTTATTTTTCCAGCCGGAACAAAGGAAAGAATGAAGGCGGTTGGTGTCAAAAATCCAAGTACTTTTATAAAAGAAGTTGTGGCTGCCGAACTGGAAAGAATGGAAAAATATACAAAATAATGCACTTATACCATTGACAAAATAATGCACTTATTATACAATGATTGTATCAAAAGAAAGGAGGCACTAAAGGCATGGCAACCTTAGAAAAATTGATGCAGTCAATCATGAGCGGAACGCAAGACCGCAACATAAAATTTTCAGACTTGCAGAAAATACTTGATGTGTTAGGTTTCCGGTGTAGAATTAAGGGCGACCATTTCATATACTGGAAAGATGGAATTGACGAGATTATAAACATTCAGCCAGACGGAAACAAGGCTAAACCATATCAAGTAAAGCAAATTAGAAACTTAATATTAAAATATCAGTTGGAGGTGTAGAATATGCATAAATACGAGAGAATTATATACTGGTCAGAAGCAGATCAGAAATTCATTGTTGAAGTTCCAGAACTTGCCGGATGCATGGCGGATGGAAATACAGCAGTAGAAGCGTTGGAGAATGTGGAGATTGTCATTTCTGAGTGGATAGACACAGCCAAGGAATTAGGGCGTGAAATTCCAGAGCCAAGAGGAAAATTGATGTATGCTTAAACCTTGAACAGAGAGCCGTTTAAATCAAAAGAATTATCAAATAATCTGGAACGTGTAAAGCGTTCCTTTTTTGCGTTTCCAAAACAGAAAATATGTTCTATGATTCCAACAGAAAAGGATTATGTAACGTTACATGTAGCGTTACAGTAACGCATTGTAACGCTCTAGAATCATTCTTTATCTATATCTTTTTCTATATCTCTTTTTGTAATAT
>CAYVCL010000088.1:0-10612 GCA_964450185.1 uncultured Lachnospiraceae bacterium
GAGATTTATGTGCCATGGGCGGAAGGAGCTGTTGCAGGTGCCCCTTGGGGAGCTAGTGCAGCAACAATCAATTATGAAACAACAACATAAGATGTGCCAGTGTCAAAAAAAGTTTGACACTATTACATAAAGTAACTTATTAAGAATAACAAAATTAAGGAAAGAAAGAGGTAACAAAACGGAAAAATTTAATGCAGTAAAAATGTGGCTATTGACATGGATTGGAGGAGTAGGAGGAATAATGGCAAACCTGCTTGGTGGCTGGTCGGAGGATTTAAAGACATTGCTACTGTTCATGGCAGTGGATTTCTTTATGGGACTTGCGATTGCAGCCTTCTGGAAGAAAAGCAATAAATCTCAGAGCGGGGCGCTAAGTAGCACATCCGCCTGGATGGGAATAATGAAAAAAGGAGGAACATTGTTAGTTATACTTGTGGCAAATAGACTGGATATAATGATGGGAATGGATTACATAAGAACCACAACGATAATTGCCTTTATTGTAAATGAAGTAATATCCATAACGGAAAACATTGCAATAATGGGAATCCCATTGCCGGGAGTAATAACGAAAGCAATCGATGTACTTAAAACTAAAAATGTTGGAGAGGGCGAATAGACGCCCTCCAGAGAGGAGAATACAAACGACAACAGAACAGAAGAATTTCATTGAAAGTATTGCAACATGTGTAAACAAACTTAAAGGTGGCTATGATATAAAAGTTGCCTCCCCGATTATTGCGCAGGCGATAATCGAAAGTAACTGGGGGAAATCAGGACTTGCAAAGTATCATAATTACTTCGGACTCAAGTGTGGATCCTACTGGAAAGGTGCCAGCGTGAATATGAATACCAAGGAAGAATACAAAGCTGGGGTATTAACAAATATTTCCGCAAACTTCCGTGTATATGCGAGCATGGAAGAAGGTGTAAAGGGCTACTTCGATTTTATAAACACTAAGAGATACGCAAATCTGAAGAATGTAACAGATCCGGGGCAGTATCTTAGGAATATAAAAGCGGACGGATATGCGACAGACAGCAAGTACGTAAGTAAAATGCTTACGTGCATTACGAACTATGGACTTAAGGTTTATGATACTGAAGTTGCACCGGTGCAACAGTACGTTTCTAAAAATAAGAGTACAGATGGTAGCGGAATTATGAGAGCAGTGCAGAAATGGTTAAATGATAACTATGGGAAATACATAAAGGAATGTGAAGTTTGTGGAAAAGCTTTGCTAGAAACAGACGGATTCTATGGAAAGAAAACAAAAGCGGCTCTTGTAATTGCCTTACAGGTGTGGCTAAATGATTTCGAGGGTGTAAATTTAAGAGTAGATGGAAAGTTTGGAGCCAAGACAAAGGCTATATGCAAAATTGTAAGTACAACAGTTAATACATATACAAGAGGAGCACAGATAGTACAAGCAATTTTGTATTGTAACGGATACAATCCACAGATGTTTGGAGAAATTTTTAATGTAGATTGTGAAAATGCTCTTAAAGCGTATCAGAAGGAACATGGACTTGAGTCAGATGGAGTAGCGGGGAAACATTTTTTCGATAAAAGTTTGAAATGATTTTTGTGCGGATATAAAAAAGCTTATATCCGCACAAAAAATAAAAACGCACTTGACAAAGTGATAATTTTTGTTTATATTAGTTTGTGTAGTGCATTGAAAATACCTAAGGAGGATATCGTCATGGCAAGAAGCATAACAAATAAAATAACAGAGTTGCTTTTTGAACAAAAAATGTCGCAAAAGGAATTGGCAAATATTACGGGAATAACAGAATCAGCGATTTCGCATTATGTAAAAGGAGATAGAGTTCCAAGGGGGATAAATCTTTTGAAGATTGCAAAAGCGCTGGGAACGACAGCGGATGATTTGCTTGATGAAAATAAGGGAAATGATAAAGAAAGTGATTTAAAAATTGTCAAAACGTTAATTGCTAGAAATGCAGAAATGATGACGAAAGAGGAAAAAATGGAGTTACTTAGTATTCTGATTAGAGAGGATTGATGTAAAGGTATGAGATTGTGTGATGAACAATATGAAGAAATTAAGCAGGTAGTTATAGATACATTTCTTGAGTATGACGTTAAAACAGTTCCGATTAGCGGATTTGAAATGGCAGTGAAAATGGGCATAAAGATTGTACCGTATTCGGCATTAAGCGACGAAAAAAGCGAAGCTGCGTTGAAAATTAGTAGTGACGGATATTCAATAGAGAACAAGGCAAATGATTGGATTATTTTCTATAATGATTCTTGTCAAAATTATGGAAGAATAAATCATACAATTATGCATGAAATTGGGCATTTTGCATTAGGGCACATTAAGGAAGGGGAAGAGGAGGAAACAGAAGCTAAATTTTTTGCAAAATATGCATTGGTTCCACCGCCATTAGTTCACAATGTGTTAGAAAGTGTAACACCTCAAGCAATTATGGAAGTGTTTGATGTCAGTTATCAAGCCTCACAATTTGCATATGCATACTATAAAAATTGGTTAAAGTATGGAGAAACAGATTATACGGATTATGAAATTAAGCTGATGAAGCTATTTAATGTGGCATAAAATAAATTGAAAAAAGTACGATGTAATAGCATTAAATGCTTTTACATAGAAAAAACCAAGCACTGGAATGCTTGGTCACAACCCAGAGTATTGCTACTTTGAGTCAGTCATATAATTGTTCCTCACAAGCTCAATTATATCATTGTAGCAGTCCTTTGGCAAGTGAAAAATGCGAAAGGAGTGTCGTAATATGTACATTTTTAGAACAACGATTACTAAAAATGGCGTAAAGCTCTACGCTAAGGATTACGGAAAACGTGCTTTCCGTATTTGGGTAGGGCCAGAGCCAGAACCAAAGAAAAAGAGTAGATAGTAAATGTAAAGATGTCAGACTGACGGCATCTTGAAAAAAAGAAAGGTGGTATAAGATGAGCCGATTTGAAGAAATGTGTTACAAGATGAATGAAAAAATGCATTGGGGTTGGAGTGTAATGTTTGCAGCGATTTATACACTGTTGCTATTGTGCTATATTGAGTGTATTGAGAACTTAGAGAAGCCGGCTAAGTTTAAAGAAGCATTAGACTTCCTTTTTGCTAACCCACAAGATTATATAATTGCATTATTGGTAGGTGTGCTATTACATATATTACCATGGCTGTTGGGTATGGGCGTGTTATTTGCATTAGTAGCGACGTTTTTGTTTAATGAAGAAAGAAAAGTTACTATATATGTGATTAATATAGTATTAACTATAATTATGGTAAGTCTTAATGCGAACATAGTACACTATGTAGGCTCTTTGGTGCTAGTAGCAGTATGTTTAGGCATAGGCGTTTGGGCAGTCATAGATGGAAGCAAACGGTAAAATTATATAAGAATTTGAATAAAAAGCTACTTTATTATCATGTGATAAAGTAGCTTTTGCTGATGGAGGAAAGGAAAATGGAACAATCTACGAGCGAATTTGTAACAAACTTAATAAAGGATGCATTGTGGAAAGAATTTGGAAATGCTATCGACACAGCAGGAGAAATTCTTATACCAATATTAATAGGTGTTATAATATCTGCGATTGTCGGGGGAGTAATGAAGAAAATACTAAACATGGTATTTAGAACTGCTGGGTATTCTAAAAGAAAATCCGAGAAATATTCCAATTTATTGATGGACATAAGAGATTTAATAAGTAGGTAAAAATAAAGCATATTAGAGATTCTGAGAAAAGAATTGTCTAATATGCTTTTTAAATACAATTCAATATGCAAAATATAATCGGAGTTCCGGTCTGCCCATCATATCATGCCCCAGATGGGACGGTTATAGCTGTAGGAGCGGGTAGCCCCAAAATCATCGTAGTCGGTGTAAGGAAAGTTTTTGACAAGGGATAGAAAGGCTTTCAGGCCGTAGCGCTTTTCCTAGAATAAGAAAAATATTATACATATCATACCTCTAAAATGACATATTCCGCAATCTTTATCGTATATAATGATTGACAGCAAGATAGAATAAATGTAGAATGAGGACAAGAAAGTGATAATGGAAATTTGTGGTTGTATAGACGAAAGAAGTGGAAATATGGCAGCGGATAAAAAGAAGAAAATTCTAAAAAAAATCAAAAAAATGTTAGCACATCCAATTATAGCACCGCTTGGTACAGCTGTGATTTTGTGGATATATTCGACAGTGGGTGGCTTTTTGAAATTGCCAAGCACGGTAAATGAAGTATCACGAACAGTAAACGAACTATCTGAAGATATTGAAAAAGTGAATGAAGGGATGGGAGAAGTAGAAAGTCGTTTAACTAAACTGGAAACACAAGTGGAAGGGTTGGACAACAGCCTTGAATCGTTGGAAGAAAGAGTTAACAGATTGGAGAATTATCATATACAAGTAGCAGCAGTGGCTCAGGCAACTGAGCCAATGAGGTTTTCAAAAGCTGAATCAAGCATTGCAGAACTATCATGCAACAAAAATGGTATCATCGCGATTGATATTAATACTAAGGAAGAGTATACATATGATGAGCTGGAAAATGAAAATGTAATACTGACGTATGAAGAAAATGAAAACAACATTGTATTCTATGGACGATATAATGAAAATAACCACTGGGACGGAAAGTGTTTAATAAATAGCTATGAAAATGGAAAACTCGTAGCTGTGATGGAAGCAAATTATGATAATGGAAAAATGCTTGCGTACAGGCAAGTATCTACTTATAAAAAAGCAAATGGAATTGAGTTATGGTCAGTATCTGATAGAATCGTGGAAGGAGATAGTAATACAGGAATTACGGAAACATTTGTAAAGAGAGAGGATTATAACAAAGCGTTCCAGGTACTAGATTACAATGCACTTGTATGGGTGGATGATATAAAGGCGGAAGTCTGTAAAACCAGAGAGGGATATTATTATGGACAAACATCTAATGGCTATTATAACGACGATACAGGAAAAGCATATAGTGTAAAGTTCTTTGAAGACGGAACCGTAAAACTAGTATATAATGGAAACTTTCGAAATGGACAGTTTGATGATAATACAGGAAATGCGTGGCAAATAGCGAGAGAGAAAGACACAAATTATATGTACTACAAAGGCGAATTCAAGAATGGTGTTACAAACGAGAAGGTTACACAAGATAATTTCAAGAATAATTTAACACAAGAAGAAATTGATAATTACATTAAATCTTCAAATATCGAATTTGGTTGTGATTTAGTGTGGTCTTTACAGAAACTATAACCAGCTTAAATTAAGAAAATAAGAATTGCCTCATTCTATTATTTATTTAATGGGAATGAGGCAATTTTAATAACTTACATAAGTAGCAACTAAAAGCAACGATGTACAACAATGATGAACCTATGAACTTTCGCATCTTGAAATGATCGGAACCATAGTGTATCAGCTTACAAGAAACCTGACACCGGAAGAAATTGTTGCCTCCGGTTTTGATAAATATTATGTGGACCATACCACCGGTATCTGGCCTCAGGCAGCGGGAGGTATTCCTTCAAATGCCTGCCAATTCCAGAGTAAAGGAGATCCTATCACGGATTTAGTGGAAGATTTGGCGGCAGAACAAAAGGCACGTTCCACTTATGATAATATTTTGCGTCTGGTGCATGACAATGAAGTGGCAGACCCGATTCGTTTCTTAAGAGAAAGAGAAATTGTGCATTTCCAGAGATTTGGGGAGGCATTAAGATTGGTTCAGGATAAGCTGGATTCTAAGAACTTCTATGCCTTTAACCCGGCATTTGATTGTAAAACAAATCCGTCCACCGGTTGTGGATGTAAAAAATCATAAAGGAAAATGCTGTATATGGGGAAACCTATATACAGCATTTTTACGTGGGAAATAAGGAATTTTGGATGGGAGAACAATCAAAAAAAGAAAAAAACATTGTGCAAATTGCACAAAAAATGGTAGAAACGAAAAAAAAAGGAAATAAAATAGGACAATCAAAAAAGAAAAAAACATAAGAAAAATAAGGGATTTTTAAAAATTTTAAGTAAATTTTACGTTAAGAAAATAGCCGAAAACTTTGGTTAAAATGTAGAAAATTTGAAAAAGGAAAATAACATGTGCAAAAGAAAAATGAAAATGATATAATAATTTTGTAACAAATAGTAAAAAAATACTAATAAGGAGGAAAAAGAATGCATAAAAAACGCATTTTCAAGTTTTTCCGTGTTTCTATCTCAGCCGTCTTGGCATTTTCAATGATTTTTGGACAGATTGGTTCAAGTCTTGGAATTTCAAATGCACAAGAAGTACAGGCGCAGGAAACGGAAAGCGAATATGTGGAGGAAACAGTTGAAGCTTCCAATGCGGCACAGTATGGCTTGGCGGAGAATACCAAACAGGGTGCGATTCTCCATGCATGGTGTTGGTCCTTTAATACCATAAAAGAAAATATGAAAGACATTGCAGAAGCAGGATTCTCCACAGTACAGACTTCACCGGCAAACACCTGTATCGTAGGTGAAAACGGTGGAATGGAATTGATGGGAAGTGGAAAATGGTATTATCATTATCAGCCAATCGACTGGAAGATTGGAAACTATCAGTTGGGAAGCAGAGATGATTTCAAAGCCATGTGTGAAGAAGCAGATAAGTATGGCGTTAAAGTTATCGTGGACGTTCTTCCAAACCACACATCAGCTGATCGTGGTGCCGTTACACAGGATTTGATTAATGCTGCCGGAGGAATGGATAAGTTATATCACAAAAACTGGGATGTTGGATGTACTAACTGGTCAGACCGTAATCAGATTACAAACTACAAATATTCTACTGACGGTTGTCCGGATGTATGTACTGAAAATCCGGGATTTCAGAAATATTATGTAGAATATTTAAATGATTTGATTACATGTGGTGTTGACGGTTTCCGTTATGATACTGCGAAACACATCGGACTTCCGGATGACCCGATAGATGAAGTGACAAGTAGTAACGGATGGACAAATAACTTCTGGCCTGTAGCATTGGGAGAACAGTCAGTAGATGGCGTGAAATTAAACGGAAGTACAGATACATTGTTTATTTATGGAGAAGTGCTTCAGGATGCTGGTTCCAGAGATGCAGATTACGGAAAGTTATTCAATTTGACTGCAAGTAATTACGGTGGAAAGTTAAGAGAGGCTATAAGAAATAAAAATTTCAGCGTAAACAATTTGAGTAGTTGGGAAAATGCAGCGGGAGCTGACCGTTTAGTAACATGGGTTGAATCTCATGATACATATTGTAATAACCATGAATCCGGTTGGATGACTGATTGGGATATCAAAATGGCTTGGGCAGTTATTGCAGCCAGAGCATCAGGAACACCATTGTTCTACAGCAGACCGGATGGCTCCAATGGTTCTCAGGGAAATTACTGGGGAAATAATAAAATTGGTGCAAAAGGTAATGACATGTTTAAAGATCCGGAAGTAGCTGCAGTAAACTTCTTTAGAAATGCTATGGCAGGTGAATCTGAGTACTTAAGAAATCCAAATGGTAACTCTCAGATTTTACAGATTGACCGAGGAACTAAGGGAACATGTATCATTAACTTGGGTGAATCTACAAGTATCAATAATGATACAACAATGGCAGATGGAACTTACACAGATCATGTATCCGGCAGAGAATTTACTGTATCCGGCGGAAAGATTAGCGGACAGTTAGACGGTGGAAAAATTGCTGTAATTTATACGGAAG
Source organism: uncultured Lachnospiraceae bacterium (assembly GCA_964450185.1). Lineage (GTDB taxonomy): Bacteria > Bacillota > Clostridia > Lachnospirales > Lachnospiraceae > RUG11237. Next base: position 7,742 of record CAYVCL010000088.1, read on the forward strand.
ACAAAAAACCACAGGTATCTGCAAGCATGAATGATGGTGCAAGTTTCACATCAGACACTGTAAACGTAACATTCACAGTAAAGAATGCAACAAGCGCAACTTATTCTATTGATGGTGGCGCGACAGCATCATTTACAGACAGTGTAGAATTAACTTTAGGTGAAAACATAGCTTTTGGAAGCAAAGTAAGCGTTAAAATTACTGCTACAAGTGCGGAAGGAACAACCGAAAAAACTTTCACATATACAAAGAAGGAAGCAGGTAAAGTTGAAAAGAATACAGTTTACTTTACAAAACCATCCAATTACAGTACAGCAAAGATTTATGCATATATACCAGGAAATGAACCTACAAAGCTTACCGGAGAATGGTCCGGAACAGTCATGACAGATGAAGGTAATGGAGTATATTCTTATACTTTTGCGGACAGTGTATCTTCCTGTAAAGTAATCTTTACAGACGGTAGCAATCAGACACCGGAGAATGTACAAGGTCAGAGTTGTGGTTATGATTATGTAAGTGGAAAGGCGTATACATACAGCGAAGCGGAAGGATGGGTAGCGGTTGAAGTAAATACTGTAACTTCAACACCAAAGCCAACCAATACACCGGCACCAACAAACACACCAATACCAACAGTGACAGAAGCGCCGGTAGGAATTAAAATCAATTCCTCTCTTGCAGATAACAGCAACTTCTCAACAGAAACAGCAACCATTAAGCTTACATTAGAAAACGCTGAAAAAGGAACCTATTGTGTAGACGATGGTCCTGTAAAAGAATTTACAAACAGCGCAGATGTAGTTATCGGTAAAGGTAAAATTGCAGACAGCACAGTTACTGTAAAAGTAACCGCAGAAGCAGATGGAAAAACAGAAACAAAAACATTCACATATACAAAAGAATATGTGGCAACTTATAGTAATGCAACTGTAAATGCAGGAGCAGACGTAGAAGAAGTAGTAGAAGAAGCAGAAGTAAACGCAGCAGCAGAAACGGATGCATATTATGCAACAAATCCAAGTGGTAAAGTTGGTAAGAAAGCAACAATTACTATTGATGGTGACTGTTCCGACTGGACAGAAGACATGAAAGTAGCTACTTCAGCCGCATGGGATATTTGTAATAACTTCAAAGGTGCTCATGAAGATTCTGTAGCGGACTGTTATGGTTTATATGCTGCATGGGATGACGAAAATCTGTATTTAGGTCTTGAAATGGTAAATACCACAGATACTTGGGGGAATCCGGGAGATGGCCCATTATCAAATAACGGAAAGATTTCAAAAGTTCCAATCGGTTTTGCGATTGATACAGGTAAAGGAAATGCCCTTACAGGCAAAATGGAAACAGGATTGGATCCATATATTTGGAACTGTGCAATTGAATTCGAAACAAGAATAGATTACTTAATTTATGCAAGTGCGGTATTCGAAGGAACACCTGGATTATTCCGCGCAAATTCAGAAGGTTTAACAAACTATACAACCAACTGTTTATCCTTTAAAGATGAAGGAATCAGCTATAAGATGGCAGATGATAGTGTTTCAGCTCAGATTATGGAAGTGTGCAACGCAACTTCTCCAAGTGATGTTTATGATTCTTCAAAATATCGTGATGCATTAACAGCCGGAAGCAACGGTGGCGTAAGAAATCATGACAGAAAATATGATTCATTCTATGAAATTAATATTCCATTATCTTCATTAGGAATTGACAGTAATTATATTGAACAGTACGGAATTGGAGTTATGGGTATTGGTACCCGAGGAAGTTCAGGACTGGATTGTATACCACATGATCCAACTATGTTAGACAATGCAACGGGGGACTGTGCAGTAGATCCATCTACATCTCATGAAAAAGATGACACAGATGTTATCACAGTTCCATTGGCAAGCGTTGGTAAATTACGTGATGGTACAGTTGTTCCACCAACCTCAGCGCCAATAGCAACAAGTACACCAGTACCAACAGCAGAACCAACAAATGCACCAACAGATGCACCAATTGCAACACAGGTACCAAGCGATGACATGGCTGTAAACTTCGGTGCAGACCGTTCCGCACCACAGTACAACTCAACAGCATTAGAAATTAAGGCTGTTGTAAATGGTGGAACAGCACCATACAGCTATGAATTCTTTGTAGATAACGCATCTGTAAAGAGTGGAACAGAAAACACATACACATGGCAGAATGGCTCAGCAGGAGCACATACTATCAAAGTAGTAGTAACAGACAGCACAGGAAAGACAGCAACAGTTACAAAAGAATATGACTTAGAACAGTATGGAGATACACCAATAAATACACCAATACCAATAAGTACAGTGACACCTGTACCAACAGCTGCGGTTACAACAGCTCCATTGCCTACAACAGGAGGTGGAAACACATCTTCTGAGATTCAACTTACAAAGTTACTTGTAAGCTGTATTACAGAAGATGGACGTTATAAGATTGGTGATACTTATGTTCTGAGAGCAGAGTCAGAAAATGCAGTGGGTACACCACAGTACATGTTTACTTATATTTTAAACGGTGAAGAAGTAATTGTTAAAAATTACGGACCGGAAACTGAAGCAAGATTTGTTGCGACAGAACCGGGAAAATATTCCTTTAAGGTATATGTGGTAGACAATAGCAATGATGCAAATCCTGAATTCGAAACAGGAGAAATCAACATAATAGATGTACCGGGATTAACAATTACACCAACTCCTACAAGTAACCCATCAATTACTGACAGACCGGTTGTAACACCAAGTGTAACAGAAACACCAGTTATAACTGCCGCACCAACAAATGCACCAGTTGCAACACAAAAACCTACAGCAACAAATGCAGCAGAACCTGCAAATGGCAGTG
>CAYVCL010000089.1:0-10578 GCA_964450185.1 uncultured Lachnospiraceae bacterium
TGGAAGCGTTTACCGCTTCCAAACGGAGAAAGAGGGATTTGAACCCTCGCGCCGCGTGAACGACCTACACCCTTAGCAGGGGCGCCTCTTCGGCCTCTTGAGTATTTCTCCTTATCCGAATTTTACAATCCGTATTTAATTTTACGTTTCACACGCAAGAATTAGTATATCAAAGCACTTAATATTTGTCAATCGTTTTTTCACTTTTTTGTAATTTTTCTTTGATTATTTCTTTCGCAGCCACATTTTCCTCTGTCACTGTTTCTTCTATATTATATCCTCTATTATAAATTTTAATACTTTTTATAAATATTTCTTTTGCCAAAGGTAGGGAGGTACCTTATAATCTATAATGTAAAAGCTACATATATTTAGGAGAAAAGGATTTATGATTGACAACGAATTTGAGAAAACTATTTTGCGAACCTCCAACCCCAATGTTTTTAAAGAGGGAACTTTATTTGATAATCCGGAGGCATTTCATGAACTTATGACACATTATTATTGTGCCATTCGGGAAGTCACTACAAAATTAGAAGTTTTAAATGATGAATTGAGTATAAAAAGCAAGCACAGTCCGATTGAAGATATTCGCTCCAGAGTAAAATCTCCGGAAAGCATTGCAAAGAAGCTTCAGAAAAAGGGACTGGAACTGAACACTGCCAATATTATCAGAAATCTTGATGACGTAGCCGGCATCCGGGTAATTTGTTCTTTTGTGGATGATATCTTTGATATTGCAAAAATGCTTACCTGCCAGGATGATATTACTCTGATTGAAAGCAAAAATTATATTAAGTTCCCGAAAGAGAATGGCTACCGCAGTCTGCATCTTATTGTGGAAATCCCAATCTTTTTATCCACCGGCAAAAAGCCTATGCGAGTGGAAGTACAGATTCGTACCATTGCCATGGATTTCTGGGCAAGTCTGGAGCATCAACTGAAATATAAAAAGAATATTCCTAACGCCGAAGAAATCAGTCTGGAGCTGAAGGAATGTGCAGATATTATTTCTGCCACTGATTTACGTATGCAGGATATTCGCAACAAATTAAACATCACCAATTAAAAATAGCAGAAGCAGAGGTTAATTTCCCTCTACTTCTGCTATTTTTTTCTCTATCTGCTCTTTTACATACTGGGCAATTTCCACTGTTTTCATATCTTTGTAATCTTCGTAGTACAAAGGTTTTAAATAATGAAGATGCACAGTAACTGGAGCTATAGAATGGGTGTCAAACACTTTGTAAGAGTCCAGTAATGCCACCGGCACAATGGGACACTTCGCCTTTACAGCCCCTTTAAAGCTTCCACCTTTGAATTCTAACAGTTTGTTTCCGTTTTTAGAACGGGTTCCTTCTGCAAAAATCACAAAGTTTCTGCCTTCTTTTATCTGTTTTGTCATTTCCAGAATAACCTGCATTGACTGGCGCACATCTTCTCTGTCCATTTCCAAAGCTCTCAATGCCAGGAAAATGTTTTTTAATAAAGGAATCTGCATTAATTCCTTTTTCATAACTACGGTAAATGGATGCGGATGCACTTCCAGCATAGTTAACACATCATACAGCCCCTGATGGTTCGGAAACATAACATAGCCGTTTTTATCCGGAAGATTTTCCAGACCATGCACATCTACTTTTACTTTACCGCCCCAGTTGGCACTTTTGGTTATTTGTTTGATAAAAGCAAACACTTTCTCCTCGTTATACTTTTTTGCATAACTTTTGGAGGTGCTTACATATAACAATTTTACAAGATAATATGGAAGAATAAAAAAATTCTTCAAGAACATGATTACAATTCTTTTCATAATATTTTACCTTTGATAATCCTGAATCGCTGTTTCATATAAATTGTTTCCCTGAGAATCAATTACTACAATGACCGGGAAATTTTCTACTTCCAGTTTGCGGATTGCTTCTGTTCCTAAATCATCATATGCAATTACTTCTGATTTTTTGATACATTTTGAAAGAAGTGCGCCTGCACCTCCAACCGCTGCAAAATATACCGCCTGATTGCGTACGATTGCGTCAGAAACCGCTTGCGAACGTTTTCCCTTGCCAATCATACCTTTTAAGCCTAAATCAAGCAAAGATGGAGCATATTTGTCCATTCTGCTGGCTGTAGTAGGGCCTGCAGAGCCGATTGGTCTGCCTTCTCTGGCTGGTGATGGTCCCATATAATAAATTACATTATTTTCCATATCTAAAGGAAGCTTTTCACCCTGTTCCAAAGCTTCGTACATACGTTTGTGCGCCGCATCTCTTGCTGTGTATATGGTTCCGGTAATATAAACATAGTCACCGGATTTCAAATCTTTCACATCTTCACTGGTAAAAGGAGCATTTATATATTTATCCATAGCGCGCCTCCTATATAGTTCTTACAATATGACGGTTAACATGGCAACAGATATTAATTCCTACCGGAAGACCTGCAATATGTGTCGGATAGGTTTCAATATTTACTGCAAGGGCGGTCATTCTTCCACCTAAGCCGCCTGGTCCAATACCGAGATTATTGATTTTTTCCAACATTTCTTCTTCCAGATCTTTTACATAAGGAATAGTTGAGCGTTCTTCCATATTTCTGGTTAACGCATGTTTTGCCATAATCGCACATTTTTCAAAAGTTCCACCGATACCTACACCTACTACCATAGGAGGGCAGGCATTTGGACCTGCGTCTTTTACCGCTGTAAGAATGGCATTCTTTACGCCTTCGATTCCATCTGCCGGTTTTAACATAAATACACGGCTCATATTTTCACTTCCGAAGCCTTTTGGTGCCACGGTAATCTTGATTTTATCACCACTGACAATGCTATAGTGAATGATAGCCGGTGTGTTATCCTTGGTATTTTCGCGGATAATCGGATCAGAAACTACGGATTTACGAAGGAAACCTTCCACGTAACCCTGACGGACACCTTCGTTGATTGCAGCTTCTAAATCGCCACCTTCCACATGCACATCCTGTCCTACTTCCACAAAAATAACTGCCATACCTGTATCCTGACAGATAGGAATGGTGTCAGCTCCTGCAATCTGCAGATTTTCCTGAAGCTGATTTAAAATCTGTTTTCCCAAAGGAGATTCTTCTTTCTCCACGGCATCTTTCATGGCTTTATCCATATCTTTTGACAAATAGTGATTTGCCTCGATACACATTTCTTTGATTGTTTTTGTAATTTCTTCTGTTTTTACTGTACGAATCATAGTATTCCCCCATTAATAATCAAGAGATTTCATATATTTCATGTAATTTACTACCATCAATGCAATTTTAAAGGTCAATGCATCGTCAAACACACGAATATCCAATCCTGTACTCTTTTGCAATTTTTCTAAACGATATACTAACGTATTTCTATGTACAAACAACTGTCTGGATGTTTCAGAAACATTCAGATTGTTCTCGAAAAATTTGTTTATGGTAATCAATGTTTCTTCATCGAAAGTATCCGGCATAGCATCATGGAATACTTCATTCATAAACATTTCACACAAAGACATTGGCAACTGATAAATCAAACGTCCGATTCCTAAGGAGCTGTATCCTACCACTGTCTTTTCTGTATAAAAGATTTTTCCTACGTCCAAAGCCATTTTTGCTTCCTTGTAGGATTTTGAAATTTCTTTGATTTCGCCTACTACAGTTCCGTACGCAACCCGAACCTGTGTCATAGCTTCTGTATTCAGCATGTCCACCAATGTGTTGGCAATGTTAAATAATTCTTCATTGCTTTCGCTGTCTTTTAACTCTTTTACCAAAATGATGTTCTTTTCATCTACTGCTGTGACGAAATCACCGCTTCTATTGGAGAAAAGACTTTTCACGGTTTCCATGGCATTGTTGTCTTTTTCTGTTTTTGTTTCTATTATATATACCACGCGCTTTGCTTCTACCGGAATGTGAAGTTTTTTCGCTCTGTTGTAAATATCCACCAGCAAAAGATTATCAAGAATCAGATTCTGGATAAAATTGTTTTTATCGAATCTTTCTTTGTATGCGATAATCAAATTCTGTATCTGGCACACAGCGACTTTTCCAATCATGTAAGCATCTTCACTGTCACCCTTTGCCACTAGCACGTTTTCTAACTGTCTGTCATCATATACCTTAAAAAAGTGATACCCCCTTATGACCTGACTATCTGCTGCTGAATCAGCAAAAGCCTGCACTTCGGTTGGCTGAATTTCATCTACGTCGTATGTCGTCGCAAGAACTACCCCATCTAAATCCATTACGCATAAATCGATTTTTGTAATTCCCCGAAGTTCATCAATACTTGTCTGTATAATCTGGTTTGCTATCACGAGATTCACTCCTTTATTTGTCAATTTTAGCCTACATTTTTTAATTCTAAACCAATCACGTGATAAAAGCAAGCGATTTTATACTATATTTAGACTATTACAAAGTCTGCTAACTCTGCCAGTGTAAGAAATACTTCATCTGCTCCTGCATTTTTAAATTTTTCTGCAGTTTCTGCACATTTCTTTTCCTGTTCTTCTTTGGAGAGCGCCTGGTATTCTTCCTCCGTCAGTCCCATTTCTGAGCTTCCTACAATTATTCCCACAGAAAATACTCCTGCATTTTTTCCTTCTTTTATATCAGAAGTGGTATCTCCCGCCTTGATAATTCGTCTTACATCCATAAGCTGTAATGCTTTCATATTTTCATAAATCATGTATGGATATGGTCTTCCCACATTGTTTGTGGAATCCGGACTAAACCACACGTCCGGGGCATAACCTTTTTCTTTTGCCAACGGCACAACAATGTCCATCATTTTATCGGTGTATCCTGTGGTGGAACCGATTTTGATTCCATGTTCTCTTAATTTCTTTACCGCTACCGCTGTTTCTTTCTTAGGTTCTGCATAAAGATGTAAAATACTTAACAGCTTTTCTTCAAATATAGAAAATAATTTCTGTGCATCTTCGTCTGTTGGCTCATTCTGATATTTTTCTACCCAACAAGATTTGATTCTTGGCATGTTTAACATGGTGCGGATATGATCGATTTTTAATATTCCCATCGGCTCTCTCACTTCTTCCATGGTAGGCTCTATGCCATATTCCTTAAACACTTCCACAAATGCCTGCACCGGTGCAAAACTTCCAAAGTCTACGGTTGTTCCTGCCCAGTCAAAAATCACTGCATCCCATTTACTCATGATTGTATTCCTCCAAAAACGCTTTCACAATTTCGCTTAATTTTAAAATGTCTTCTTTATAGATTTCACCGATATTTCCAACTCGGAAAGTTTCTGCCTCTGTTACTTTTCCCGGATAAATTGCATATCCTCTTTCTTTAATGTAGTGATACATTTCCTCAAACTTGAAATGACAATTTTCCGGATAAAAGAAAGTAGTGATGATTGGTCCTTGGTGAACACCATCAATGTATGGTTTCATTCCAAGTTCGCCCATCTTTTCAATCAAAAGTTCATTGTTTTCTCTGTATCTTCTGCTTCTTGCTTCAATTCCACCTTCTTCTCTTAATTCCTTCATTGCCTGATAGAACGCAAGCACTACGTGGGTTGGTGAGGTAAAACGCCACTTTCCATCTACTTCCATAGTTTTCCACTGTTCGTATAAATCCAAAGAAAGACTTCTTGCTTTTCCTGCGCTGGCAATTAGCAAATCTTTTCTTGCGATAATATAGGAGAATCCCGGCACACCCTGAATACATTTATTGGCACTGCTGATTAAAAAGTCGATTCCCCAGTCTTTCATTGGAATGTCCACGCCACCAAAGCTGCTCATGGCATCCACAATAAATACTCTGTTCTGTGCTTTTACCACTTTTCCAACGGCTTCAATATCATTTAGAATACCGGAAGTAGTTTCGCTATGCACCATGGATACATGGGTAATCCCGGTATCCTGCTTCAAAATTTCTTCTATTTTTTTTGCATCTATAATTTCGCTGTAATGCTGGTTAGTTATTTCAAACTGAAGTTCTGCGTGTTTCGCAATATCTCCCATACGTTCTCCATAAGCACCGTTGGCAGCAATCAAAAGCCTGTCTTCTTTTCCTACCACACTGGTAAGTACAGATTCCACTCCAAAAGTTCCGCTTCCCTGCATTAAGATAACGGTATATTCTTCTTCTGACACATGAGCCAGTTTTAAAAGCTCTTTTCTGATTTCCTGTGTAATCTGTTTGTAATCCTCATCCCAGGTGCAGTGATCTACCATCATCTGCTGTTTTACAGTATCTGTTGTTGTAAGTGGTCCCGGTGTTAATAATTTATATTGAATCATGTTATATCCTCTTTTCTACTAATTTTTATCTGCTTATTTACATTCTTCTGATAATTTCTGATGCTGTTCTAATAAGTCTACTGTAAGTGGTTCAGAAAATACCTTTGGATTCGCTGACATATTTTCTTTGTTTGTTTCTTCTCCTTCGTATAATGCCAGTGGGTAATTCGCCTGTAAATCTTCTCTACCATTTTCAATGATACATTTTGCCATTTCCATAGCTTTTTCGTTTGTCTTATCTCCCTTGTCTACCACAGCTACAGATTCTGTAAGACTGAAGTTTCCTTCTGCCGGGTCTACAAAGTCGATTGGAAGTCCTTCTGCTTTGTCTGCTACTGCTTGCTGGCGAAGTCCGAATCCGATTGCCACTTCTCCTGCGCGAACTTTCTTTAATGGAGCAGAACCGGAAGATTCAATGTGAGCGCCTGCATTTTTGTAAATAGTTGTTAACACTTCTTTTGCTCCGTCCTCACCATATTCAGAAACCAAGCCCTGAATTAAAAGCCATGCTGTTGAGGAAGAAGACACATCTGTTACAGAAATAAATCCTTCATATACAGGATCCGCTAAATCCTTTAAAGAAGTAGGCATTGGAAGATTATTTTCTGCCATCAGTTCTGTATTTACAATAATCGTTCCCTCCTGTGCTGTAATTGGTGCACAGTAATTTGGAAATTCATCTAAAGTATTTACATCAAAGGTAAGTTCTTTAAACATCTGATTTTTTTCCTGAGCACTGTCAACATAGAAGGTACTCATAGTAACTAAGTCTGCTTCCAGATTAGTACCTTCTGCCAAAAGCTTTCCACCTAATTCAGAGGTTCCGAATGTCTGGAAAATGTACTGTCCCTCAAAACCGTTGTTGTCTAAAGCTGCTTTCATTGCTTCTACCGCTTCATCATCTGCGTTAGAATAAATAACAACTTCCTCTGACTCATTTGCACCACAACCTGTTGTTCCAAGTACGGAAACCCCCAATACTGCCGCCATAACGAAAGAGGCAACTTTTCTCATTCCTAATTTTTTCATATTCTTCATAGTAATTTTTTTCTCCTTTTTCTTATTGTTTTCGTTTTTCTTATTTGCAAGCTTTTGAAAAATAAATTTTGCTGCTGCATTGGTAACTAAAATTAAAATAGATAACACAAAGATTTCATTATATTCATTGAAATACTGAAGCTCTTTAATCTTTGTGGTGATTACCATAGTCTTTGCTCCGGCGATAAAGATTACCGCACTGATAGTTACCATGGAATTTACAAAGTAATAGCTAAACACCTCCAACAATGTGGACATAGCATTTGGCGTAACAATGCGAAGAATTGTTTTGGTCCAACTGTCCCCCATTAAAATCGCCGTAGTTTCCCAAGAGGAATTCATTTTTGATAATGAATTTTTCATCATCAAATACGGGGTGGAAAAGAAATGAATGATATTACAAATAATGATAATTGCAAAGGTATTTTGTAATGACGTTACTGAGAAGGAAAATAAATACGCCAAACCGATTACCATTCCCGGTATAGTGTTTGTAATCAACGCAATACTTTCAATCACGCCTTTGATTTTGGCAGAAACCTTGCTTCTTGCGGTAATCAACGCTGCACCGTATGCCACCAGCGTTCCTAACAGTGCAGTAATAAATGCCACCATAAGAGAATTTCCGTAAACGCCAATTAACCGTTCATCTTCTATAACGCCTTTTACATGTTCCAAGGTAAATCTCATATCATATGGCCAGTCGCCTATAAAAGGTACTACGAAGATTACTGCAAACACAGATAATACACTGATTAACATTACAAGGCTTACCACTCCGCAAATTCCATCTCGCGCCTTGCTTTTCTTAAGTTCAATGACAGAAATTTTGTTGTATCTTACATTGTATTTTTCCAGTATATTCAATATGGTGATACTTATAATAGAAGGAATTAGCATCACCAATGCCACAACTGCGCCTTTTCCAAAATCCGGTACGCTTCCAAGCATCTGAGTGTATAACACGCTGGCAACCACTTCAAATTTCCCGCCTACCGACGCCGGTATTCCAAAGTCTGTAAAGCACAGGAAAAATGTCTGTATAAAAGATGCCGCCAGAGTTCCTAACAACGGTCTGATAATCGTCATCCAAAACATTTGTATTGGAGAGTCACCCATCAAACGTGACACCACCATAAACTTCTTATCAATATATTCCATGGTATTATGAATCAACATAAAGGATACCGGCAGTGTATAAATCACATACCCTACCAACATTCCCGAAAACCCGTAAATTTCAAACAACTGTTTTCCCACCAGTTTTGTAATCAAGCCCTGTTTTCCAAAGGAATAAATAATGGCAAATCCATAGGTAATGGTAGGAAGCAGCATCGGAAGTACTGCTATTTTTTCTATCAGGCTTTTGTACTTTTCCGGCACATTTGTGTAATGTATGGTATATGCCAGAAAGAATGCTATTGCTGTAGTTAGTAATGCCGAACAGGAAGAAATCAACAAACTGTTTCCCACTGCCCTGCCAAAGCCTTTGCCGCTTAACACGTCTATATAATTGTTAAGGGACAGCCCGGTATTTCCATCTACAAGAAATGCTTTCACCAACAGTCCAAGAACCGGTACTACCAAAAATGCCAGGAAAAATATAGTGATTACAACAAAAATCAATTTAATTTCTTTATATTTTTTCTTCTGCATAGCCTAAACCTCTCAAGATACCTGTTCTTTTAATTCTGATTGAAATAACGCATAAATGTTATTTCTCTTTATCTCTAACTGATTTAAAATAAACTTCTTTATAAAGTTATTTTTTGGGTTCTTGATGATTTCTTCCGGTTTTGCAAATTGGGAAATACCGCCTTCATTTAATATCATTACTCGGTCAGATAACGTAAGTGCTTCTTCCGGATCATGAGTAACAATAATAGTTGTAAGGTGATACTCTTTTGCGATTGTCTTGATTCTGTCTTTGATGGATTCTTTAATAACACCATCTAACGCACTCAACGGTTCATCCAACAGCAAAATCTTTGGCTTCATTACCATGGTTCTTGCCAAGGCAACTCGCTGCTTCTGCCCACCAGAAAGCTGTTCCACTTTCTTTTCTAAATGTTCTTCCAAACCTAAGAGCGAAATCAAATCCTCTACTTCTTCTTTAGTAGAAATGTCCGGTTTATTCCGAAGTCCGTATGTAATATTCTGATAGACATTTAAGTTCGGAAATAAAGCATAATCCTGAAATACAATATTAAATCCTCTTTTTTCCATTGGAACTTCTGTAATGTCTGTTCCATTAAAGTAAATTTTTCCTGAATCGATTTCTGTTATCCCCAAAATCAAATTTAATAATGTGGTTTTTCCACATCCTGATGGTCCTAAAATAGAAACAATTTCTCCATTTCCTATTTCCAGATTAATGTCCTTAAGGATATCTTTTCCATCAAAAGTTTTCTTCACATGTTCTAACCTTAACATATCCTTCTATTCTCCTTGTTTGTATCCTATGAATGTTTGTTTTCAGTTCTCTCTAAGAAACAGCTTCATTATAACCACCGCATCTTCCAAAGGACAAGTTAAGTGTATGTTAAGGGAAGTTTAAGGTTTTTTTCTTAACCGGAATTTAACAAAAAAACGCGTAATATTACGCGTTTTCACTTGGGATATTCTGATTGTTAATTTTGTTAATTGTTTGTAAATAGGCTTAAAACCACAAAAAACCACACTCCATAAAGAGTGTGGTTTCTTTTATATGCTCTTAAGCCAATACTAGTTTGTAATTGTCTTTTCTGTTTCTTTATCGAATACGTGAATCTTTTCAACATCAAGAGCAAATTTAACCTTGTCACCTGTTCTTACAGTTGTACGAGGATCAACTCTTGCTGTCATTGGGAATTCAGCTAAGTCGAAGTATAAGTAAACTTCAGCACCTAATAATTCGTATACTTTGATTGTAGATTCGATTACAGCGTTTGGATGTGTTTCAATCATAACCTGTGAATCATATACGTCTTCTGGACGAATACCAAGAACTACAGTTCTGTTTGCATATCCACCATCGATTAATGCTTTTGCTTTTGTAGGTGGAAGTTCGATGTTGTATCCTGCTGTCTGTAATGTAACTTTGTTTCCGTCTACGATACATTTAGCATCTAAGAAGTTCATCTGTGGGCTTCCCATGAATCCTGCTACGAAAAGGTTAACTGGTCTTTCGTAAAGGTTCTGTGGTGTATCTACCTGCTGAACAATACCATCTTTCATAACTACGATTCTTGTACCAAGTGTCATAGCTTCTGTCTGGTCA
>CAYVCL010000090.1:0-10127 GCA_964450185.1 uncultured Lachnospiraceae bacterium
GTGCTGTCATTGTAAGCAAATGTTTAATTGTAACTTTAAATATAGTTTGCTCTCCCCTTTTAGGAGTGTAAGTTTCCTTGTAATAGTCCATTACAAAGTCGTCTACACTTTTTATCAAACCTTGGTCAATAGCAATACCTACCAGCAAAGATGTTACAGATTTTGTTACACTCATAACATTCATTGTATCGTCTTTTTTAAAACCATCTTTATATTCTTCAATTTCAAGTATGTTATCTTTATAGGCTACAATCTGTTTTATATTAATATCGTTTTTACTTGAATAAGTATTTAAAACTTTCTTCATCAAAACTTCCTCCTGTAAAGTGGTAAAAATTATATTATTTGGACGTCCTATAATAAGCCTAAGTGAATTAAAAATTAATTTCAATAGTTTTTTCACAAAAATATATCTAAGTACAAGTGTGGAAGTCCACCCTTTCCGTCAGTACTTCCTCCCTCGTCCAAATGACATACCGCCTCACAAATCCAATTACTTGCTTTGGTGCAATATAAATGCGGTTTTGTCCGCTTCGTTCCGTATCTATGTCGGGATTACTGATATAATTCTTACTTATGGCAATATTTCGAGGTTTTTGGTAAAGAAAAAGATACTACACATTAAGCATAGTATCATCTCCATAGCACTACATACCTTAATATTATTATCCATAAATTTGAGCAATCAATTCTTCATATACCATATCCATTACTTCCTTGTTTGGATAATGTCCCGACTTATTTACAACTTTACATTTTAGATATGTACTTCCCTCTGCGACAGCCTGCACTGTTTTGGTGGATGCAACTATATCCGTATCTCCTTGTATTATTGTGTACGGAATTTTTACATTTTTTAATGTTGATGATAAGTCTAATTTTAATATCTCTTTCCATAAAGAAACATTTTTCAAATAACCATTTACCATAATGGCTTTAAAATCCTTAAATTTATAATCCGGGCTTGTTAATAGCCCCCATATGACAGCCCCCATCGGTGTCGCTTCTCCATTCTTATTTTCATAACCACTTGTATATTTTCTTATACTCGAAGAAACTAACTGTAATTCTTTTGGTGTAATTTTGTCTATATTTACATTTTTAATTGTGTTTAACTTCTTCTCTGGCAATTTTGATTTATGCAGTTCTTCATATACTTCTTCATTAAAAAATACTTCTTTTACAATTTGCCCACAAGCCACAACACCTTTTACTGTGTCTGTTACTTTTTCTAAAACTTTTGCACTTAAAACAGACCCCCACGATGTTGAAAAAATATAAATAGAATTTTCAGGAAACATTTTCTTTATTTCACAAATTAAATCTTTTGTCATATTAACAAACGTTCCTATTGTGAACTGTTCATCAATGACATAATTATTAATTCCACAACCCAACTGATCCCAATATACCATAATAAATTTGTCTGTAAATTGTGGGAACAATCCTCGACAGCCTACCGAAAAAGGTATTGGTGTGCCTGGACCACCGTGTAAAAAAATTACTATCGGTAATTCTTTCTTTTTACCTTCCACCAAAATCTTTTGATTATATCCGCCAAGATTTAATATATATATTTCAGATATTTCATTATTAGCAATAATTTCTTTTCGTTTCTTATTCATTGTCTATGCCTCACCTAAACAATAATTCTTTCTTTACACCTTAAACCGATATCCTACGCCCCAGATAGTTTCAATATACTGAGGCTTTGCTGTGTTCACTTCTATCTTTTCACGGATTTTCTTAATGTGTACTGTTACAGTTGCAATATCACCCACACTTTCCATATCCCATATTTTCTGGAATAATTCTTCCTTAGTAAAAACATGGTTTGGATTCTGGGCAAGGAATGTTAACAAATCAAACTCTTTTGTGGTAAAGGTTTTTTCTTCGTCATTAATATATACACGTCTTGCAGTTTTATCGATTTTTAAGCCACGAATTTCAATCATTTCATTTTCCTGAACGCTGCTTCCAATCAGACGTTCGTAACGGGCAAGATGGGCTTTCACTCGTGCCACCAGTTCGCTTGGACTGAAAGGTTTTGTCATATAATCATCTGCTCCCAGACCTAAACCACGAATTTTATCAATATCATCTTTTTTCGCTGACACCATAATAATTGGTGTATTTTTTTCTTCTCTGACTTTTTTACAGATTTCAAAGCCGTCCACGCCCGGCAGCATTAAGTCAAGAATCAATAAATCAAATTCCTCCTTTAATGCTCTCTGTAAACCAACGTCACCTGCATTTTCTATTTCTACTTCAAATCCGCTTAATTCTAAGTAATCTCTCTCTAAATCAGCAATGCTTTCTTCATCTTCTACAATTAAAATTTTACTCATTAATTGGTCCCTCCTGATATTTTCTCAATACAAAATACATAACTGTTCCTGTGCTTTCTTTACTGTTTGCCCAAATCTGACCGCCATGGTCTTCAATAATTTTCTTTACAATAGATAAGCCAATTCCACTGCCGCCCTGTTTCGAATTTCGGGAAGCATCTGTCCGGTAAAATCTGTCAAAAATATATGGCAGTTCTTTTACGCCGATACCTTTTCCATTATCTTCAATTTCTACCTGAATAAAATCTCCCACATCCTTGATGCGGATATTTATGATTCCACGCTCCTTATCCATATATTTTATGGAATTGCTCACAATATTATTGATAACACGCTTAATTTGCTCTGCATCCGCAATCACTTTTACATCGCTGTCCACATAATTAAAATATTGAAGCTTAATGTTCTTAGATTCCAGTTCCAGAGAAACTTCTTCTATACAATCACTAAAATAGCTTGCCACATTGATGCGGTGGAATGTATATGGAATTCTGTTGGTATCAATTTTGGAATAAAAGGTCAATTCATTAATCAACCTGTCCATATCATTGGTTTTGTTGTAAATGGTACGGATATACTTGTCCATTTTCTCTGGTGTATCTGCCACACCATCCATAATTCCTTCCACATAGCCTTTGATGGCAGTAATCGGAGTTTTTAAATCATGGGAAATATTACTGATTAACTCTTTGCTCTCTTTGTCATACTCCAGCTTTTCTTCTGCGGAAAGCTTCAAGCGCTTTCTCATATCTTCAAAATCTGCACAAAGCTCTCCAATGGTGTCATCTCTGTCCACTTCCAACGTAAAATCCAGATTTCCATCTTTAATATTCTGGGTCGCTTCTCTCAATTTTTTCAAAGGATTGCTGACGCTGCGATAAATCCACAAACTCAGCATACCACTGGTAAAAATCAGAATTGCAACCACTGCTATAATAACGTCTACAATAAACGATTTAAATATGGATACTAAAATCTCTGACCTTGTTATGATAAAGGCACTTCCTTGAACTCCTTCAGAGTCTGTAAAATCTATCTGCTTTACCAGCGCCTTAACCTGTCCGCCCACATAAAATCCGCCGTCAAACTCACTGTTACTTTCCACCGATTCATATTCCGGCAAATATTCATACCACTCGCCAGCTTCCACATCGCTTCCAATGTACACAAATTCATCGCCTTTACGTACCACTAAGGAAGAGGAGTCTTCTTCCAACCTTTTATCTATCTGGGCAAGAAACGCAGCATCATTAAATTTATCCGGATCTTCCTGTGCTGTCTGTTCCAGTTCTTTGTGAATTTTTTTTGTCAGCTCACTTAACAGCTCCATGGAATTTTCCATATGCTGATAGTCCAGCTTCTCAATACCATAAGAATTCTGTATAAAATTAAGCCGGCACAACCCAGCCACACAAATAGTCACTGTAAACAACAGTATTGGAAGTAATATCATGGTGAAAAAAGTCACCAATAACACCTTTTTTAACTTCATATCCTGCACTCTCCTAAGATTCGTTCCTCTAAGTATAACATATCTGGGAAAATCTTGTTACTAAACATCGGTAAACAATTATAAAGTTTTTATAAAACGGAAGGGAGGGGGATTGGTGGGGGATATTGTAGTTGGTGGTGGTGGCGGGGAACGGTTCCGATGGATTAGATGTTCTAAGTATCCCTTAGGGGGGGGGAATTGGCGAACAGTACGCAACCGGAACGCATTCGCCATCCGTGGCTCAGGCGTTCCTTTCCCGGACGTCCTGTCCGGGAATTGCTGCATAACGCAAGGGATACTAAGAACTTCTAAATCCATCTCCACAGTTCCCCGCCACCACCAACTACAATATCGCAAACACAGTCCCAACTCTGCTACCCTTTTTATAAATTCCTTTTTTGCACTCTTACGGCTACGTGAACTAGTCGGAACCCCCGGACGCGCCTCCCCCATAGCAAACCAGCCAGCCCCTCCGTCCCCTTGCAACACCGCCCCCCCACCTTCAAAAAAAATTAAGAAAATTCCCATACATTTCTATAGCCCTTCCTAAGGTTGGTATGATATACTGTCATAGTATGGATTAAAGGAGGAGTTTAAATGAGCGAAGCAAAGTCTGAACCTGTGATTCAGGTTAAAGATTTGTATAAATTTTACTCAATCGGAAACAACAAGGTCAAAGCGTTGAATGGTGTGGATTTTACCATTAATAAAGGGGAATTCTGCTCTATTGTGGGAACGTCGGGTTCTGGTAAGTCTACCCTTTTAAATATGCTGGCAGGGCTTGAGAAACCGTCTAAGGGACAAATTGTTATTGGCGGTGAACATATTGAGAAAATGAATGAAAACCAACTGGTAAAGTTTCGTCGGGAACATGTGGGATTTATTTTTCAGTCTTTTAACTTATTACCCACTATGAATGCTGTAGAAAATGTGGCATTACCTCTTACTTTTCGAGGTGTTCCAAAAAAGATACGTCTTGCAAAGGCTGCTAAGATGTTAAAACTGGTGGGATTAGGTAAGCAGAAGCTTCACAAACCTACGCAGATGTCCGGTGGACAGCAGCAGCGTGTGGGCGTTGCCAGAGCACTGGTGGTAAAACCGGAAATTATTTTTGCCGATGAACCTACCGGTAATCTGGACTCCAATACTTCTGCTGAAGTTATGGAATTAATGAAAAAAATCGTCCGGGAACAAAACTTAACATTAATTATGGTTACCCACGATAATCATTTAGCCAGCTTTGCGGATAGAATTTTTCATATCCGAGATGGCAAAATTTTAAAAATCGAAGATAACACAAATAGGGAGGTTACTATCAATGAAGAAATTTAAGCAACTTATTTATATTGGTGCATGTGCTTTAGCACTTTGCAGCCAGCCGGCATTTTCAGCTAATGCTGCCACATCTGTTACTCTGGCGCCTACAGAAGAACCTGAAAGCAAAGAAACTGCAGAACCTACCACTGCACCGGCTGAATCTGTAAATTCTACACCAAAGGAAGTGGGAACCGATGCAAACATTTCCCTTTTAGATAACTGGACAACTCCGGTTGCTACCTATGGTCAGACTGTAAATATCGTTCTTCCTTTAGTTAACTTAGGATACGATAATCTTACCAATATTATTGTTACTCCTGAAATGGGGACAAGCACAGATGATTTTCCATTTGAAATTGAAAAAACCAGCTATAACGTTTATATAAATGACTTACCTGGTTCTTCCTGCGGTTTAGGTGTAATGGACCGTAGACGTGAAGTTACATATACTCTCAAAACAAGAGATGATGTTACTACTGGTTATCACAAGATGACTTTTGACGTTACTTACACTTTATCCAGTGGTACTACAGAAACTACAACTGTTGACGCATTTATTGAAACAGTTGGAAAAACAGGCGCAACTTCTGAAGACGGCGGCAAAGTTTCTACTCCAAGACTGATTGTATCCGGATTTACTACTACACCGGAAACTGTAAAGGCAGGAGATACTTTCACATTAACTTTACACATTAAAAACACTTCTAAAGCAACTGCTGTAAGCAACCTTACTTTCGACTTACAGGCACCTACTACAGGAAGCGATAATACAACAGAAGCAGCAGCTTTTCTTCCTGTTTCCGGTTCCAGTATTATTTTCGTAGACAGTATTGCTCCAAATGCTACTAAGGATATTTCCATTGATTTGGAATCTCGTGCAGATTTATCCCAGAAACCATACGTACTGACTGTTAATATGGAATACGAAGATAGTAGTTTGAATGCTTATACATCTGATGCCAGCGTTTCTATTCCTATCAAGCAGGAAGCCAAATTTGAAATTGGAAACATCGATGTTATGCCAAGCAGTATTTCTGTAGGCAGCGAATCCAATATTATGTTCACTATTAACAATACAGGGAAAACTCCTCTTTACAATGTAAATGTAACTTTTGATTCTGCTTCTGTAACCGGCGGAGATACTTTCTTAGGAAACATTGAAGTTGGTGCTACCGGTAATGTGGATGCCATGGTAACCGGTGAAGCAGTTACTGCGGATGAAGGTAAAGTAAAAGCAATCATAAGCTACGAAGATGAATCCGGTAATGTAAGTACAAAGGAAAAAGAATTTGAATTGTTTGTAACCGATGAAGTGGCAGATGATTTTAATTTTGACGAAAGCATGATGAATGAAGAATTTGTAGAAGGTCAAACAGGTTCCTCCGGTTTTATCGGTATTATTATCGGAATCGTTGTAGTTGTTCTTGCATTAGCGGGTGTTGGTGCATTTATTATTATTAAGAAAAAGAAGAAAAAAGACTCTGATGACTTTTTTGATTTAGATGAAGGAGAGAGTGACGATAATGAACTTTCTTGATTTGCTGACCATGAGCGCCAGTAACCTCTGGCGCCGTAAATTAAGAACTATTTTGACTGTTCTAGGGGTTGTTATTGGTACTGCTTCTATTGTAGTTATGCTCTCCCTTGGAATTGGATTGAAGGAATCCTATTTATCAGACATAGAGCAATCCGGTGGTTTAACTACCGTAAATGTTTACTCTGGAAACGAATTTACATTTTATGACAGTGATTCCGGTTCCTCCAGTTCCTCGGAACAATTAGAGTTAACAGACGAAGTAATTGAGGAAATTTCCCAAATTGAGCATGTAAAATTTGTTTCACCTGTTTTAACAGGAAATGTAATTGTCAAACAGGGCGCTTATCAGGTTGACATGAGCATACGTGCAATGACATCCGAAGCTTTAGAAAAAATGGATATTCCTTTGGAGTCCGGGTCAATTCCTCAAGCTGATGAAGAATTAAGATATGTTGTTGGAAATCAGGTGATCACCAATTTCTATAACGCAAAAACAGATTCTTATCCTTACTGGGAAACCGGTGAATTACCTGATATAAACTGGCAAGGTGACTTTTTTGCCATTTACGATACAGACGCCTATTACCAGACCCTTTGGGGCGTTAGTACAGATTCTGAAACAGGTACAACAATACAACCACCCAAAAAATATATTTTAAATAATTTTTCAATGGTAAAAGGTAGCGTGGAAGAATACAATAACTACTCTTATGATACCTATTGTAATATTGACGCCTTCAAAGCACAGCTGAAAAAGGTATTTAAAAGCAAAGCTATTCCGGGACAGCCAACCACTAAAAGCGGAAAGCCTTACAAATATTGGGTATACAACGAAGCCTATGTTCAGGTAGACGATTTTAATTATGTTACCGATGTTCAGAAAGCCATTTCTGATATGGGATTGCAGGCACAGTCTAATGCGGAATATGTAGAAACCATGCAAAGCCAGTTCAGTACCATTCAGGCTGTACTTGGTGGAATCGGTGCCGTATCTTTATTTGTTGCCTCCATCGGTATCGCCAATACTATGATGATGTCCATTTATGAAAGAACAAAGGAAATCGGAATTATCAAGGTATTAGGTTGTAGTCTTGGAAATATTCGTACACTATTCTTATTGGAAGCTGCCTTTATCGGATTTATTGGAGGATTGCTGGGACTGATACTCAGCTACGGTATATCAGCCATAATAAATAAAATACTTGGCTCAGGTTCTTCCGCCGACATGGACATGATGGCTATGGGAAGCAGCGCAAGCTCCTCCATTTCTGTAATTCCGGTCTGGCTATGTCTGCTGGCTTTGGGATTTGCAGTTTTAGTGGGAATTGTAGCAGGATTCTTACCTGCCATTCGTGCCATGAAACTAAGTCCGTTGAGTGCTATTAAAACGGAGTAAACTATGATTAAAGTACTTATTGTAGATGATGTATTAATTTTGTGTCAGGGGCTTAAGGCTATCTTAGAGCAGGATGATGAATTTGTAATTACCGGAATGGCACGAAACGGTAAAGAAGCTTATGACTTATGTAAGGAAACCCATCCGGACGTGGTTTTGATGGATATGCGAATGCCGGAATACGATGGTGTTTATGGTATTCAAAAAATCAAAGGGGATTTTCCAACAGTTAAGGTGTTAGTCTTAACTACCTTTGATGACGAGGAAACCATTGAAGCTGCTATGCAAAATGGTGCAGACGGTTACATTTTAAAGGAGATGGAAGACGGAAAGATTATTCAATCCATCAAAAGTGTTTACCAAGGGATTTCTGTTTTAGGCGAAAGCATTTTTCAACATATGAAAGGTGCTTTGGTGCAAAAGCCCGTATCTTCCGCCCTTCCTTCTTTAACAGAACGCGAACAGGAATTAACCACCTTAGTGGCAAAGGGATACAGTAATAAGGAAATTGCTTCCATCCTGTCTTTGGCAGAAGGCACCGTGAAGAATAATATGTCCAAGATTTTGGAAAAATTGAATTTAAAAGACAGGACTCAGTTAGCTATTTATGCAATTAAGAATGGGCTGGATTGTTAAAATGAAATTACCGCTGATACACTTACGTGTTCAGCGGTAGTTTTTATTTTCTTTTCCTTATTTTTTTTGCAAAAAACACAATCAACATGCCAAACATAATTCCAATATAGATAATATACAAAATATGGGCAACAATAGCTGGTAGGGGCAATGACAATGTTGGACTATAAAAACTTGCCCATGTATATACCACCATAATTATGAACATAATGCAAAATATTTTCAAATTATTATCCACAACGGTTTGATAAATATAGGTCGCTAATATTCCATACATCACCATCACATAAATTAAATATAGTAAGTATCCCGTTGTCCACCCCAACGCTTTATATCCTAACACCCAATTCCAATCATGTGCATAGCTATACAAAAAAATGATTCTAAAAACGAACAATATGAAGAAAATAACCAACTTAAAATTTATTTTTTGCATTATCTCACCAACTTTCTACTTTGTCATCGCCGACTTCCACTTACTTAATTCTGTTATATTTTTTTCCGTTTTTGCCATAACCTTATAATAATATCTCTTTTTGGAAGCTAAATTGCGATCAGTATATGTCCTTGTCTTTACTGATGCTATGTATAAATATTCTCCATTACTTTTCTCAGCCCTATACACGCAATATTGTTTAGCTCCTGAAATACTTGACCAATTTAGTGTGATGCTACTTTTGTTGTTAGCTGTAGCTTTTGTAATTACCGGTGCCGCTAGTCTAGTAGTAACCACCGCAACTTTGCTATCATTACTTTCATCTCCACCTTTATAAGCAACAACTTTATAATAATATTTCTTATTTTTATTTAAACGTTTATCTTGATATGTTAATTTACTCGTTTTTCCAACACATTTATATTTCTCCTTTCCATTTGAACGATAAATTTTATACCCTGACACCGAAGGGACTTTTTTCCATACTATATCAACTGTACTAGCTGTATTTGAAGTAATGCCTTTTATTTCAGGTGTTCCTATTTTTATAAAACTTTTTTCTTCTGTTTTTGCACTCCTCTTAATATCTCTTGGAGTAATTCCTGGTTCATTAACTTTTCCCGTCGTTTCTATATTAATATCCTGCCTATAATATGAAGCCCATACCAATTTAGAACAATACCAATTCTTCTCTTTTTTCGAAGTATTTTTCTTTAAATCAAGATAATATTCTTTACCTATTTGACTTTTACAGAAGGCTATCGCTTTCTCAGTTTTTTCTTCCGATGCTCCTTTGACTTTGAATATCGTTATATCTTTTTCATCCGCTCTTTGATCATCCAACACACTCCTACATACACCTGCATCAATTGCTTCAATAATTCTTATATAATACTGCTGATATTTTTCATCATAAAAATCTCCATTCCGCCGCCTTTGAGTTGGCGGCACAAATAGTAATGAAA
>CAYVCL010000091.1:0-10025 GCA_964450185.1 uncultured Lachnospiraceae bacterium
GCTTGTATGTGCCTGATACCAAGCATTGCGGCACAGCTTATTTATTTTAAGAAAAAAGATTCTTCCCTGATACGATATATTTTGGGCTATGGATTTTTAGTGTTTTATGCTTATGCCATGTTTACGACTTCCACAGAGTTGTCCTTTTGTTACATTATCGTAACATTTGTCATCTTATTGGTATACGTGGATATCAAGTTTCTGTTTTCCTTAGCATCAGGAGCAATTTTGGTAAATGTTGCCAGATTAACTTATTTAGGGATAAATGGTAGACTACAGGCACAGGACATCACCAACGCAGAAATTATATTTGCCTGCCTGATTTTAACCAGCGCTTATGCGGTTATGACTGCAAAAAAAATCGGCTCTATTAATAATGCGAATATTATAAAAGCAGAAACCGAAAAGGAACAGTCAGAAGTACTTCTTCAGAATACCTTAGAAGTGGCTGTTTCCATAACCGAAAATATTGGAAATGTTGTAACAGAAACCGAAAATTTGAAAGATGCTATTGAACAGACACGTAGTGCAATGGGCGATCTAAGTACTGGTGCCAATGACGTGGCTGAAGCGATGGAAGAACAGATGAACAGTACTCAGTCAATACATCAGCATATTGATGAAGTGGTAAACTCCGTGGAAAATATTCTTGCGGACGGAAATGAAGCACAGAATAGCTTAAAGGACGGAAATGCGGTAATGACAGAATTGTTAGATTTGGTTAATAAATCAGAAGAGTCGGGACAAATAGTGACACAAAAGGTAACCGGATTAAAGGAATATGCAGACCGTATGCAGGAAATAATGGGGCTTATCAGCAACGTTGCAGACCAGACGGGACTGCTTGCATTAAATGCCTCCATTGAAGCGGCAAGAGCAGGAGAAGCAGGAAAAGGCTTTGGTGTAGTTGCAGGTGAAATATCCAATCTTTCTGCGCAGACAAATGCAGCAACCAACGATATTAACGGTTTGATTCAGGACATTGTAAAATCCATAGATGAGGCGGCGGAGGCGATGACACAACTGATAGAAAACAGCCAAAAGCAAAACGAATGTGTAGGTGTTACCGCAGACAAGTTTCAGATAATTCATAATAAAACACAGGGGATTCTAGGACAGGCAAGTCAGTTGAAGCAGGCAGTAGATATCGTGGCAGAAGAAAATCAGCAGATTGAGCAGAAAATCGGTCATGTATCCTCTGTTACGCAGGAAGTAACCGCACGTTCAGAGCAAACCTTAGAAAACTGCAATAGAAATTTGGACAGTGTAGAAGAAGTTGCTCAGATTATGGATAATTTAAAAACAGAAGCACAGAAATTAAAGAAAGAAGCTTAAAATACATAGAATGTATCATGTACATTAATCTACCTACGAAGGTTTCCAAAGTTATTATTAGTCTGCTATGAAAACTTTCGTAGGTATTTTTGTGTCCGGCTAACTTCGAATGCTTGGGAACTGTTACGAATTCATTGCGATTCCCCCTTGTTGTGTGGTATAATAGATTGATTTATGGTAAAATCATAGTAAGAAAAAAGTTGCGAGGAGAATCCATGGGAAATATATTTTATCTGATGGGTAAGAGTTCCTCCGGAAAAGATACGATTTATCAGGAACTCTTAAAAGATACAGAATTAAATTTGAAAAAAGCTGTGTTATATACCACAAGACCAATCAGAGCCGGTGAAGTAGACGGCATTACGTATCACTTTACCGACGAGGCAGAATTGTTAAAACTGCAGAAGGAAAATAAAGTGATTGAAGTGCGGGGATATGACACAATCAAAGGAATGTGGTATTATTTCACCGTGGATGACGGGCAGTTTGAAACAAGCGGGAATATTATAATGATAGGAACGCTGGAATCTTACGAAAAAATGCGGGAACATTTTGGGGAACGGGTTGTTCCGGTGTTTGTTACATTGGAAGATGGAGAACGACTGATTCGTGCCATTCGCAGAGAACAGAATCAGAAAGAGCCGATGTATGCAGAAATGTGCAGACGTTTTCTGGCAGATGAAAAAGATTTTTCAAAGGAAATGCTGGCGAAAAATAAAATAGAACGCTTTTTTGAAAATAATCAATTAGAGCAATGCGTCAAAGAGATAAAAGAGTTTATGAAAACATATAAATAATCCGATATAAAAGGTAGACACATAGCGAAAATACCTGTATAGTTAAAGGGTTACAGAGGACGACAGGGGGATGAATATGGATATTAAGGTAAACACTACACAACCGGTAGTGCCGACAGAAACAACCACAAAAGTAAGTGAAGGCGACAGCGGATTTAAATTCACGCTAATCAGCCATATAGAAGAAAAAGATTTACAGGAAAAATTAAACGGGCTTATGGAAGAAATCACCAAACAGGGTGAAAAAATCGGTAAGCACATGGATATCAAAGATATGAAACAGTACCGCAGTCTTGTAAAAGAATTTATGAATGAAGTGGTAAACCGTTCTCATGAATTTTCCAGAGAAAACTTTTTGGACAGAAGGGGAAGACACCGTGTTTACGGTATTGTAAAACTGGTGGATAAGAATCTGGACGAATTGGCAGGAGAATTGGTGAAGGACGAAAAAGATAATATAAATATTCTTGGAAAGATTGGGGAAATTCAGGGACTATTGTTAGATATTCTGGCATAGGAAGAAGAGGAAAGAAGGTAAGGCAATGGCAGGATTTGAAGATATTATCGGGCATGAGCAGATTATCGAGCATCTGCAGAATGCCATTGAATTAGATAAAGTATCACATGCATACATTATTAATGGGGAAAAAGGCACAGGAAAAATGTTGATTGCAGATGCTTTTGCAATGACATTGCAGTGTGAAAAACAGGCTAGAATTCCTTGTCTGAAATGCCGCTCTTGTAAACAGACGCTTTCAGGAAATCAGCCGGATATTATTCATGTATCCCACGAAAAACCGAACAGCATCAGCGTAGAGGAAATCAGAAGTCAGTTAAATAACGATATTGAGGTAAAGCCATATAGCAGCCCAAGAAAAATATACATTATTGATGAAGCGGACAAGCTGACTGTGCAGGCACAGAATGCACTGTTAAAAACCATCGAAGAACCACCTGCATATGCAGTTGTAATTTTGCTTACCAGCAACTCCGATGCACTGCTTCCGACGATTTTATCCAGATGTGTACAGCTTAATATTAAGCCGGTACAGGATAAAGTGCTGAAACGTTATCTGATGGAACGCTTAAAAGTACCGGATTATAAGGCGGACTTAAGTGTGGCATTTGCCAGAGGAAATGTGGGCAAAGCAGTAGCACTGGCATCTTCTGAAAATTTTGATATGATTAAGAAAGATGCCTTGGATATGTTACGTTATTTAGAAGACATGGAAATCCATGAGGTAGTGGAATGGGTGAAAAAGATTGCAGATTATAAGCTGGAAATCAATGACTTTTTGGATATCCTTACCGTGTGGTTTCGGGATGTGTTATTATTTAAGGCAACCAATGATGTAAATATGTTGATATTTAAAGATGAAATTCAGGAAATAAAGAAAAAGGCAGCCAAAAGTTCCTACAGCGGATTAGAGGAAATTATTGGTGCCATTGAAAAGGCAAAAGTAAGGCTCAATGCCAACGTTAATTTCGATTTAACCATAGAGCTTATGCTTCTTGCCATTAAGGAGAATTAAGAAATGGTAAAAGTAATCGGTGTAAGATTCAGAACGGCAGGAAAAATATACTTTTTCAGCCCACTGGATTTTGAAGTTCATACAGGAGATCATGTAATTGTAGAAACTGCAAGAGGAGTAGAGTACGGAACGGTGGTAATTGCACCGAAGGATATTGAAGAAGACAAGGTGATTCAGCCGTTAAAACCAGTGATTCGTGTGGCAACACCGGAAGATGATGCAGTGGAAGCAGAAAACAAGACAAAAGAAAAAGAAGCCTTTAAAATTTGTCTGGAAAAAATTAAAAAGCATGGACTTCAGATGAAATTAATTGATTCAGAATATACGTTTGATAATAACAAGTTGTTATTTTACTTTACAGCAGATGGAAGAATCGATTTCAGAGAACTGGTAAAGGATTTGGCATCGGTATTCAAAACACGTATTGAATTAAGACAGATTGGTGTCAGAGATGAAACCAAGATAATGGGTGGCATTGGTATTTGTGGCCGTCCACTGTGCTGCCATACTTATCTGGCAGATTTTGCACCAGTGTCCATTAAGATGGCAAAAGAACAGAATCTTTCCTTAAATCCAACTAAAATTTCAGGGGTATGTGGAAGATTAATGTGCTGTCTGAAAAACGAAGAAGAAACTTATGAAGAATTAAACAGTCACTTGCCAAATGTGGGAGATTTCGTAACCACACCTGAAGGGTTGAAAGGTGAAGTTTCCAGTGTCAGTGTTTTACGACAGTTAGTGAAAGTTATTGTTACCAACAATGATGAAAAAGAAATCAGAGAATATAAAGTAGAAGAACTGAAGTTTAAGACAAGACGTAAGAAAGAGAAGATGAAACTTTCCGCAGAAGAATTAAAAGCACTGGAAGTTTTGGAAAAAGAGGAACGCAAAGAAGAAAGGGTGTCAAAGCTGGATGACAAGTAATTTGAAAAGTCAGGAAAGAATTGACGATTTAGGCAGAAACGGTTATAAAATCATTCAGAATAAAGAAAAGTTCTGCTTTGGCATTGATGCGGTTCTGCTCAGCGATTTTGCAAAGGCAAAGCCGGGTGAACGGGTATTGGATATTGGAACGGGAACCGGAATTATTCCGATTCTTATGGAAGCAAAGACAGAGGGAGAACATTTTACCGGACTGGATATCCAACCGGAAAGCATTGAAATGGCACAGCGAAGCGTGGCTATGAATGGGCTTTCTGAAAAAATTGATATGGTATGTGGTGATGTAAAAGAAGCAGTGGATATATTTGGAGCTGCTTCTTTTAAAGTGATAACAACAAATCCACCGTACATGACAGGAAGCCATGGCATTGTAAATCCCAATGAGCCAAAAGCAATCGCAAGACATGAACTGTGCTGCACGTTAGACGATATTTTGCAGACGTCAGCAAAGCTGTTAAAAGAAAAAGGAAGATTTTACATGGTACATCGTCCGTTTCGTCTGGCAGAAATTATGGCAGGTTGTGTGAAATACCGATTGGAGCCCAAAAGAATACGTTTCGTCCATTCTTATATAGATAAAGAACCGTCCATGGTCTTAATTGAAGCATTAAAAGGCGGCAACTCCAGAGTAACGGTAGAACCGCCATTGATTGTTTATAAAGATGTAAATGTTTACACAGATGAAATCTACGAAATTTATGGATATGACAGGAGAAGTTAAATGCAGGGAAAATTATTTTTGTGTGCAACGCCAATAGGAAATTTAGAGGATATTACTTTTCGGGTGGTTCGTACCTTAAAAGAAGTGGATTTGATTGCGGCAGAGGACACCAGAAACAGCATCAAGCTGTTAAATCATTTTGAAATCAAAACCCCAATGACAAGCTATCACGAGTACAACAAAATTGACAAAGCAAGAACATTGATAGCAGAAATGCAGTCAGGGAAAAACATAGCATTAATCACCGATGCGGGAACCCCAGGCATCTCCGACCCGGGAGAAGAACTGGTAAAAATGTGCTACGAAGCAGGTGTAGAAGTAACCTCCCTTCCGGGAGCAGCCGCCTGCATCACAGCCTTAACCCTGTCCGGCTTGCCAACCAGACGCTTCTCCTTCGAAGCCTTCCTTCCGGCAGATAAAAAAGAGCGAAAACAAGTGCTGGAAGAAATGAAACAAGAAACCAGAACCCTGATTTGCTACGAAGCCCCTCACCATTTAGTAAAAACCCTAAAAGAGCTATTAGAAGCTCTAGGTGACAGAAAATGCACCATCTGTCGCGAACTAACAAAACGCTACGAAACCGCCTTCCAGACCACACTGGCATCAGCAGTGGAGTATTACAGTGAAGAAGCACCAAAAGGTGAGTGCGTCATCGTAATAGAAGGAAAATCCAGACAAGAAATCATAGCAGACCAACAGGAAAAATGGCAGGAAATGTCCATAGAAGAACATATGGAGATATATTTGTCCCAAGGGAAAGATAAGAAAGAGGCAATGAAGTTAGTGGCGAAGGATAGAGGGGTTAGTAAGAGGGATATTTATCAGGCGTTGTTGTAAGGGGGCGTTCCTTTCCCGGACGTCCTGTCCGGGAATTGCTGGGTATTGGCAAGAGGACACCAAGAACATCTAATTCCCCTCCACAGTCACCCACCAACACAGGCATTGGCACAATCACAGCAAGAAAGTATACTGCCCTTGGGAATAGGGGCAATTTTTAAGTGTAAATTTGGTGGATAAGTACATTGGTTAAAAAAGTTTCCAGAGCTATTTTGTCTGCTCTGGAAACTTTTTATAGTTGTAGGTGTTTTGCCAACTTCGAGCAGACGCAAATATTACATAACGTCCATCTTTTCTACGTAGTTATTTCGATACTGTTCCAGTTCTTTCTTTAAGGCGTTGATTTCTTTCTCTGCCATTTCTATTTCTTTTTTGGTCTGTTCATTTTCTTTCTGCATTATTGCTACCGCCATTTCAGCTTCTTCGGCTCTCTTTGTTGCTTTTGCCACTTCGGATTCTGCCTTTGCTACTTTTGCCTCTGCCTTTGCCACCTTTTCCGCCGCTTCTTCCTCGTATTCTTTCTGAAATAATCGCATAACCTTCTCTTCATCATACTCTGTCAAAAGCATATCTTTCACCTCCGCCCGATGTTCTATCAGGATTCTCTTTAATATTCCTTCTTCAATACATTCATCTACCGCCCTGTCGACGGCTTCTTCAATGCTGTAAGTTTCGCTATAGGTTTTTACTTTGTTCACAAAGACAGCATATTCGCCTAGTACTTTACACTTTTCCATGATTTCTTTATTGTGTCCGTAATTGATGTTCAACTGCAATACTTCGATTTCCATGCAGCCTTTAATTTCACGATTTGCAAAACTATCGGACAGTTTTAAAATTTTGCGTTCGCCGTTCCAACTGTTTCCGTTATAGAATACAACGTATTGAGGCGTGGGCAGTGGAATTACTTTACTGCCGAACATATTGAATTCTTTTTTGCTTACATATTTTTCATACTGTCTGGCAAAGTACAACAATCCACGTAATGGCATGTTGGCATTGTCGCTGCTTTGATGCTCGAACAGATTCATACGAAAATCTAATACGAAAGCAATATCATTTTTCATTCGCATGTAGATTACATCTTCCTTGTTTTCTTGGAAGTTACATATGAGTTTTGATACTTTTATGATAACTTAGATAAAATGCGCTTGCAAGATGTTTTATCGGTTTTCGTAAGTTTTTTCCAAAACCCTTATGTACTTCGTTTCTTTGTTTTTATTGAGATACTTCATTCAGATTTGAATGAATCTTATTTGATACATTCAGAATAGCATAATTTGAATTGTGTGTCCAGTGCGAATTTACACTTTTTCAATTCAAATGTAAAATCCTCCAAGCATAATCCCTCCATTTCCGGGAAACACTACCAATGTCAACAATAAGCGAAAATGAAAGGAAGAGAAAAATGTCATTGATAGGAAAAGAAGTGGAAGATTTTAAGCTGAACGCATTTGTGAAAAATGAATTTAAGGAGATTTCAAAGCAGGATATCCTTGGTTCTTGGTCGGTATTTTTCTTTTATCCGGCGGATTTTACGTTTGTTTGCCCTACGGAGTTGGGGGATTTGGCGGATAAGTATGAAGAATTTAAGAAAATAGGATGCGAAATTTATGCAGTATCCTGCGATACTCATTTTGTGCATAAGGCATGGCATGATGTGTCAGATACCATAAAAAAACTGCAATTTCCTATGTTAGCAGACCCTACGGGGGCGTTGGCGAGGGATTTTCAGGTGATGATAGAAGAAGATGGTATGGCTGAGCGAGGAAGTTTTATTGTAAATCCAGAAGGAAAAATAGTTGCTTATGAGGTGACTGCCGGAAATGTAGGAAGAAATGCAGAAGAATTGTTCCGCAGAGTGCAGGCGTCCCAGTTTGTGGCAGAGCATGGAGATGAGGTGTGTCCTGCAAAATGGAAGCCGGGTGCAGAAACACTGAAGCCAAGTCTTGATTTAGTGGGGTTGTTGTAAGGTGGAAACCAGAAAAGAACAGTCCTATTATGACTGCATTGTAATAGGAGCAGGACCGGCAGGGCTTTCAGCCGCCATTTACCTTGCCAGAGCAAAGTACAGAGTTTTAGTGATAGAAAAAGAACAAATTGGCGGTCAGATTACCATTACTTCTGAAATTGTAAATTATCCCGGAGTTCAGAAGACAAGCGGAAAGGAACTGACCGGTGAGATGCGAAAGCAGGCAGAGCATTTCGGGGCAGAATTTCTGATGGCAACAGTAGAAGAAGTCCAAGGCAACGAAATATGGAAAAAGGTAGTGACTTCCAGAGAAACTTATGAAACGCTGGGAATTGTTCTCGCCACCGGTGCAAAACCCAGAAAAATCGGATTTCCCGGAGAAGAAAAATATCAGGGGCGGGGAATTGCTTATTGCGCTACCTGTGACGGAGAATTTTTTACGGGCATGGATATTTTTGTGTTGGGCGGTGGTTTTGCGGCAGCGGAAGAATCCATGTTTCTTGCAAAGTACGCAAAACAGGTCTATTTGATGGTGAGAGAACCAGACTTTACTTGTGCCAAAAGCATTGCAGACGAAGTTATGGCGCATCCCGGAGTGGAGGTACATTTTGAAACAGAAATTGTAGAAGCAGGCGGTAACGAAACATTGGAGTACGCTATTTTCCGAGAAAAGGATAAAGTGTGGGAATACAAAGCCCCAGAGGGGAAAACCTTTGGCATCTTTGTGTTTGCCGGCTATGTACCGGAGAATTCACTGTTTTTAGGCGGTCTGGAAACTACGGAGGGTGGATATCTATTGACCGACAGAAACCAGAAAACCAGTAAAGAAGGTATTTATGGTGCAGGAGATGTGTGCCAGAAAAATCTAAGACAGGTAGTGACTGCAGTTGCGGACGGGGCAGTGGCAGCCACTTCGTTGGAACGATATCTGGCAGAGCAGTATGAAAAGTTGCAGCTTCCAAAACGTCAGTGGGACACAAAAGAAGCCACTGAGAAAAATCATATAGATGAAAAAAATATAGTACCAGAAGAACTGAACGCAGCCACAGGTGACTTTTTCACGGAAGACATTAAAAATCAGCTATTGCCGGTATTTCAAACTTTTGAGAAAAATATCTTATTCAGGGTGTTAACAAATCACAGTGACATTTCAAAAGAGGCAGAAAATTTTGTAAAAGAGTTAAGTGCTTTATCAGATAAAATTTCTTATAAAATAGAGGAAGGGAATGAAGAAGAAGCCCCTGCAATACGCTTTTGTGATGGACAGGGCCGGGATATGGGCTGTGCCTTTCACGGTGTGCCGGGAGGGCATGAATTAAATTCCTTTGTCATTGCCATGTATAATATGGTAGGAAAAGGTCAGTCCATAGAGCCGGAGGTACTGGAAAAAATTCATAAAATTAACTGGGAAGTAAAAATTCAGGTGATAGTATCCCTATCCTGCACCATGTGTCCGGAGTTGGTAATGGCGGTGCAAAGGATTGCTTTGGAAAATCCAAACGTGCAGGTGGATGTTTATGACATGGCACACTTTCCAAAATGGAAAGAAACCTATAGAATTATGAGCGTTCCGTGCATGATAATCAACGAAAAACAGGTATATTTTGGAAGGAAGGGCATTGTCGAAATATTAGATATTTTGGGAGTAAAGTCCTAGTTATTAATAACTCTTGAAAAAATATTACAAAAATTTTAAAAAAGTACTAGACAAATGTTAAAAGGTATGTTATATTATAATCACAGATAAGGCAAGGGACTTAAGGACGCGAAAGAAGTTCTAAACCTTATGTAAATTATACCTTTTTTAGTAAATTTATAAACTCCCCAAATTATGAATTTACTTACTCCCCCTCATTATTATTATATAGTTTTTATGAAAAGAGCGTAGT
>CAYVCL010000092.1:0-10021 GCA_964450185.1 uncultured Lachnospiraceae bacterium
TCAGTTGTACATTTTTATTTTAGATTTTTTGTACATTTTTATTGTACCATTTATAGCGGTAGAAGTTCTTGGCATCCCCTCACACCCCAGCAATTCCCGGACAGGACGTCCGGGAAAGGAATGCCTGAGCCATGGATGGCGAATGCATTCCGGTTGCGTACTGTTCGCCAACCAACTTCACTTGGGGATGCCTAGAACTTCTCCCACCTCGGAACCGGTCACGCTTCCCCAGAATGTTGCCCACCCCATTTTCAACCGTCCCCCACACCATCCTTCCACCCCTCGCAATTTGCACATAAATCCTCCCGAATCCCTCGAAAAATTGTGGAACAATTCTAAAAAACAAAAAACAACAAATTTTTACTTGCATTTTTTAAAAGAATAGAGTATCTTATAGAGGAGCGGTGAATACCGTTAGTCGTTAGTATTGAGAGAACAAGGGTGTTCCATTTGGACACCCTTTTTTTATGTTTTTTTAGACGTTTTGTCACACAGAGGGTGATGGAACAACAATCTTATTCTTAAATTCTTAAAGGAAAGGAAAGAGATAGTATGAGCGAAAAATTTAATGTAGAAGAAATCTTTGCAGAAGACGTATTTACTTTAAGCAAAATGAGAGAATACTTACCAAAAAAAGTATTTGCAGAAGTGAAAAATGTAATGGAGAATGGCGGAGAATTATCACCGGCTGCTGCGGATGTTGTTGCTAAGGCAATGAAAGACTGGGCGGAAGAAAAAGGTGCTACACATTATACACATTGGTTCCAGCCTTTGACAGGTGTAACAGCAGAAAAACACGATGCATTTGTTACACATCCTGATTCAGAAGGAAGAATGATTACAGAATTTTCAGGAAAAGAATTGATTAAGGGAGAACCGGATGCGTCTTCTTTTCCATCAGGTGGTTTGAGAGCAACCTTTGAAGCGAGAGGATATACAGTGTGGGATATTACTTCTCCGGCATTTATCAAGGAAGATGCTACAGGAGCAATCCTTTGTATTCCAACCTCTTTCTGTTCTTATACAGGGGAAGCCCTTGACCAGAAAACACCATTACTTCGCTCTATGGAAGCTGTCAGCGAACAGGCACTTCGAATTGTTCGTTTATTTGGAAATACAGAAGCTACTAGGGTAACTCCTTCTGTTGGTGCAGAACAGGAATATTTCTTAGTAGACAGAGATAAATATTTAAAGAGAAAAGACTTAATTTATGCAGGACGTACTTTGTTTGGCGCACAGGCTCCAAAAGGACAGGAAATGGATGACCATTACTTTGGTGTTATCAGAGAACGTGTTGGTGCTTACATGAAAGATTTGAACAGAGAATTGTGGAAACTTGGAGTTACCGCAAAAACACAGCACAATGAAGTAGCACCGGGTCAGCATGAATTAGCACCAATTTACGAAACTGCAAACATCGCAGTAGACCACAATCAGTTGGTTATGGAAACTATGAAAAAAGTTGCAGTTCGTCACAACATGGCATGTCTTCTCCATGAAAAACCATTTGCAGGTGTAAATGGTTCTGGAAAACATGACAACTGGTCTTTAACAACAGATAATGGAGTAAACCTGTTAGAACCGGGAAGTACACCAAATGAAAATATTCAGTTCTTATTGGTATTGGCTTGTATTATGAAAGCAGTAGATACTCATGCAGACTTACTTCGTCAGTCAGCATCTGATGTGGGAAATGACCACAGATTAGGTGCGAACGAAGCACCACCTGCAATTATCTCTATTTTCTTAGGTGACCAGTTAGACGATGTTGTAAAGCAGTTAATCGAAACAGGAGAAGCTAAGAATTGTAGAGATGGCGGAAAGTTAGAAACAGGTGTTTCTACTTTACCTGATTTGAAAAAAGATGCTACTGATAGAAACAGAACATCACCATTTGCATTTACAGGAAACAAGTTTGAATTCCGTATGGTTGGTTCTACTGACTCTATTGCAAGTGCAAATACAACCATCAATGCCATGGTGGCAGAAGCATTCTGCGAAGCTGCAGATGTTTTGGAAAAAGCAGATGATTTTGACATGGCAGTACATGATTTGATTAAAGAATACATGACAAAGCATCAGAGAATTGTATTTAACGGTAACGGATACTCTGACGAATGGGTAAAAGAAGCGGAAAGACGCGGATTACCAAATATCAAATCTATGGTGGATGCTGTGGAAACATTGACTACAGAGAAATCAGTAAGATTATTTGAAAAATTCCATATCTTCACAAAGACAGAATTGGAAGCTCGTGAAGAAATTTTATATGAAACATATGCAAAAACCATTAACATTGAAGCCTTGACCATGGTGGATATGGCAAGTAAGCAGATTATCCCGGCAGTAGTTAAGTATACAAAAGCATTGGCGGATACTGTAATTGCAGTAAAAGAAGCTGGAGCAGATGCTTCTGTTCAGGCATCACTTTTGGCAGATACAAGCAAGTATTTGGCAGAAGCTAAGGCTGCTTTGACAAAGCTTACAGAAGAAATTTCCAAGGCTTCCGTAGTGGAAGGACATAAGGAACAGGCGTATGCATATAAAGATGGTGTGACACCGGCAATGGAAGCATTAAGAGCACCGGTAGATGCACTGGAAATGATTGTAGATAAAGAAATGTGGCCAATGCCATCTTATGGAGATTTAATCTTCGAAGTATAAGAAAACATATAGCAGGGTGGATTTGCGAGAGCAAATCCACCCTTTCTGCATTTTATATCTTAAAAATTTTTAAAAATTTGCATAAACTACTTTAAAAAAGGAAAATAATTGTATATAATAAGTATCGAGTATGTTTACTTGTTAATTAGAAGAATAAATATAGATGATATAGATAGGCAACAGAAAGGAGACCATGAGAGATGGCAACAGATATTGGAATAGATTTAGGGACCGCGAGCATCCTTGTATATATTAAAGGAAAGGGTGTCGTATTAAAGGAGCCTTCCGTTGTTGCGTTTGATAGAGATACAAATAAGATTAAAGCAATCGGTGAAGATGCAAGACAGATGCTTGGTAGAACACCAGGAAACATTGTGGCAGTAAGACCACTTCGTCAGGGTGTTATTTCAGATTATACAGTTACAGAGAAAATGTTAAAATACTTTATTCAGAAGGCTATGGGAAAGAAAACTTTCCGTAAACCAAGAATCAGTGTCTGTGTGCCAAGTGGTGTAACCGAAGTAGAAAAGAAAGCTGTAGAAGATGCTACATGGGAAGCAGGTGCAAGAGAAGTTTCTATCATTGAAGAACCAATCGCAGCTGCTATTGGAGCAGGAATTGATATTGCCAAGCCATGTGGAAACATGATTGTAGATATCGGTGGTGGTACAGCTGATATTGCAGTTATTTCCTTGGGCGGTACGGTAGTAAGTACTTCCATTAAGATTGCCGGAGATAATTTTGACGAAGCAATCGTAAGATATATGCGTAAGAAACATAATCTGCTTATCGGTGAACGAACAGCAGAAGATATTAAGATAAAAATCGGTTCTGCATTCAAACGTGCAGAAGTAGATACTATGGATGTAAGAGGAAGAAACTTAGTTACAGGTCTTCCAAAGACAGTGACAGTTACTTCAGAAGAAACAGAAGAAGCACTTCGTGATACTACAGCACAGATTGTAGAAGCAGTTCACAGTGTATTAGAAAAAACACCACCAGAATTGGCAGCAGATATTGCAGACCGCGGTATCGTATTGACCGGAGGTGGAGCTCTGTTAAGAGGTTTGGAAGAATTGATTGAACACAAAACAGGCATTAACACAATGACAGCAGAAGAGCCAATGACTTGTGTGGCAATCGGTACTGGTAAATTCGTAGAATTTATGAGTGGAAGACGTGACGAGTAGGGGATTTGCATAGAATAATAATGATTGGGAGGAAACACAAATGGTAAAGGGATTGTATACCGCGTATACCGGTATGATTCACCAGCAAAAACGTCTGGATGTAATTAGTAATAATCTTGCTAATTCAGCAACTGTTGGATACAAAAAAGAAGGTGCAACAGCAAGAGCATTTAACGACGAATTAGCAATCAAAATTAAAGATGGTTCGGAAGCTTTTGTAAACAGAGGGCTGGGAAGCATGAGCATGGGTGTGAAGTTTGGAGAAACCTACAGAGATTACACACAGGGTTCTCTGAGAGTGACAGATAATACTTATGATTTGGCACTTTCCGGAGATGGATTTTTCCAGATTGCTTTCACCAATAAGCAGGGAGAAACTTCTGTAAAACTTACCAGAGATGGAAACTTTACAGTAAATGTAGAAGGCTATCTTGTAACAAAAGATGGAGATTTTGTTTTGGGAACCGATGGTTCACCAATTCAGATTGATCCAAATTCAGAAACAAAAATTGATGCAGCAGGAAGAATTATACAGGACGACGTAGTAGTTGCCAATATCGCTGTGGTAGATGTGGAAGATTACAATTATCTGCAGAAGTACGGCGAAAATATGTACGATCTGGTAGAAGGCGGACAGTTAATTGAATCTGCAGCAGCAGTTGAGCAGGGGTGCTTAGAACAGTCAAATGTTCAGGTAGTAAAAGAAATGGTTGAAATGATTAATGTGACCAGAGCATACGAAACAAATCAGAAAGCCATTCAGGCAGTAGATGAAACTCTGGACAAAGCAGTTAATCAAGTAGGTAAGGTATAATAGGAGAGGAGTAGAAAAGGTATGATGCGTTCTTTATGGACTGCTGCATCAGGAATGATAGCACAGCAGACAAGTGTTGATACAATATCAAACAATCTTGCAAATGTAAACACAACAGGTTATAAGGCTCAGACAGCAGAGTTTAAAACCCTGTTGTATCAGGATTTACAGACAAAAACAACCACAGCAAATGGTGAAAATAAGCCGATTCCGGCAGAAGTAGGACTTGGGGTAAGAAATGCTTCCATTACTACACATTTTTCACAGGGTTCTTTTTTAGAATCATCCAGTGATACAGCTTTTGCAATCAATGGAGATGGATTCTTTGCAGTACAGGGAACCGACGGAGAAACTTACTATACAAGAAATGGTGATTTTACATACGCAATCGGAACACAGGGTATGATGCTTACCACCAGCGATGGGCTTCCTGTATTAGATACCACAGGACAGCCGATTGTATTTGATACAACACAGTATGATATGTCTAAGGTACAAGTTACCTCAGATGGAAAATTTGGATATCTGGATGAAAATAACAACTACGTAGATTTGGGAATCCAGATTGGATTATTCCAGTTTAATAATCCTGCAGGTCTTGAAAAGTTGGGAGGAAGCTTATATTCAGAAACAGCAGCATCCGGACAGGCTATAAATGAATCTGTTAGTGATACAGTGAAGAAATCAACAATCAAGAACGGATATTTAGAAGGTTCTAATGTACAGGTAGCAGACGAAATGGTAAATCTGATTGTAGCGCAGAGAGCATATGAAATGAACTCCAAAGCCATTCAGGCAGCAGACGAAATGCTCAGTCAGGCAAACCAGTTAAGAAGATAGTAGGTGATTTAAAATGGATATTTCATCAATACAGGCAATGGCAAATCAGTATACTACAGACACAAGTTCTACAGCAAAGCTGGAAAGCAGCTTAAATACAGATTACAGCAATGCTACAAGTGAAGAACTTATGGATGTGTGCAAGGAATTTGAAACATATTTCGTAGAACAGATTTTTAAGGAAATGAGAAAAACAATTCCGGAAAGCGAAAGTTCATCTTCTTCCACTTCTTATATGAAGGAATATTATGAAGATAGTTTATATCAGGAATATGCAAAAGCTATCACAGAACAGGGTGATGGAATTGGACTTGCAAAAACGTTATACGAACAGATGAAACGTAATTATAATATTGAAGATTAATCTGCATATAAATGTAGAAGTGGAAAAGCCGTTACCTACAGGAAGTTCCTGCCGGGCGGCTTTTCTTTTGCTTGTTTTATTATGTTTAATAAGGAAGAAAGGAGGGCAATATGGAAACGTTGGAAGGGTATGTGGAGCACATCATATTTAGAAATACAGAAAACGGCTATACTGTAATGAATGTGGTGGCAGAGGAAGAAGAAATCACCTGCGTAGGTTCACTTCAATATATTGATGAAGGTGAAATGCTGAAAATGGAAGGAGAATACAAAGAACATTCTCTTTATGGACAGCAATTTGCAATTCAAAGCTACG
The DNA here is from genome assembly GCA_964450185.1 of uncultured Lachnospiraceae bacterium. GTDB lineage: Bacteria > Bacillota > Clostridia > Lachnospirales > Lachnospiraceae > RUG11237. Next base: position 6,188 of record CAYVCL010000092.1, read on the forward strand.
AAATCAAAGAGCCGGAAGATACCGTTGCCATAGAGCGTTATTTGGCATCCGGTGCGATTAAAGGCATTGGGGCAGCATTGGCGGCACGTATTGTGCGTCGATTTAAGGAAGACACCTTTCGTATTATTGAGGAAGAACCGGAACGTTTAAAAGAAGTAAAAGGCATTAGCGAGCGTATGAGCAGGGAGATTGCATCACAGGTAGAGGAGAAAAAAGACCTTCGCCAGGCAATGCTCTTTCTTCAGCAATATGGTATTAATACCACGCTGGCAGTAAGGATTTATGATAAATATGGTGCTGACATATACCGTATTCTGAAAGAAAACCCATATCGTCTGGCAGATGATATCAATGGAATTGGTTTTAAAATTGCAGATGAAATTGCTACAAAAGTAGGAATTAATACGGATTCTGACTTTCGAATTAAAAGTGGACTGCTTTACGTTCTGGTACAGGCGGGAAACGATGGGCATACTTACCTTCCCAAAGAGGAATTGTTGTATAAAACAAAAGAACTTTTGGGACTGGGCGAAGTAGATGTAGAAAAACACCTGATGGATATGGTAGTGGACAGAAAACTGGTGATCAAAGAGGAAAACGGGCAGATGCATGTATTTGCTAACCTAAGCTATCATACAGAATTGAACACTGCAAGAATGTTAACAGAATTAAATATCTTGTGCAGTCGGGAAGATTATCAGGTGGACAAGCGCATTGAACGCATTGAGCAGGAATTGGGAGAAGAACTGGATGAAAAACAGCGCCTTGCCGTGAAAGAAGCTGTTAGTAATGGAGTTTTAGTGATTACCGGAGGTCCCGGAACAGGTAAAACAACCACCATCAATGCGATTTTAAAATATTTTGAAGAAGAAGACATGGTGGTGGAACTGGCGGCGCCTACCGGCAGAGCTGCCAAACGAATGAGCGAGGCAACCGGTTATGAAGCCAAAACCATCCACAGACTGTTGGAATTGTCAGGGCTTCCGGATGAAGGCGGAAGAACTGAATTTGAGCGAAACGAGCAGAATCCTTTGGAAGCAGATGTAATCATTGTAGATGAAATGTCTATGGTAGATATTTATTTAATGCATTCCCTTTTAAAAGCCGTTGTGGCAGGAACCAGATTAATTCTGGTAGGCGACGCAAATCAGTTGCCAAGCGTGGGACCGGGCTGCGTATTAAAGGATATAATCGAGTCAGAAATATTTACTGTGGTGCGTTTGACAAAAATTTTTAGACAGGCGGCAAGAAGTAATATTGTTATGAATGCTCATAAGATTAATGAGGGACAACCGCTGGATTTACAGAACAAGAAGACAGATTTCTTTATTATGCGCAGATACGAATCCCAAGGTATTTTAGATATGATAAAGAAGCTTGTTGTAGATATTCTGCCACCTAACATTAAGGTGGAGCCATACGATATTCAGGTGATGACTCCTATGCGGAAAGGGCAGTTGGGAGTAGAAGAATTAAATGTGTATCTGCAAGGGATACTGAACCCGCCATCCAAATCAAAAGCAGAAAAGAAGACGGGAAACGTAGTATTTCGTGTTGGTGATAAAGTAATGCAGATTAAAAATGATTATCAGCTGGAATGGGAAATCCAGAATAAATATAAGATTGCCATTGAAAAAGGCACCGGGGTGTTTAATGGGGATATGGGAATTATCAGTGAAATCAATACCTTTGCAGAAACTTTAACGGTTCATTTTGATGACAACAGAGTTGTGCAGTATTCCTTTAAACAGATGGAAGAACTGGAGCATGCCTATGCGATTACCATTCACAAATCTCAGGGAAGTGAATATCCTGCCATAATTATGCCGCTTTTAAACGGTCCAAGAATGTTGATGAACCGAAATTTGCTTTATACGGGAGTAACCAGAGCGAAACGTTGTGTTACCATAGTGGGCGATGAGCGGACAGTTCAGGAAATGATACATAACAAGAGCGAAAATAAAAGGTATACCGATTTAAAGGCAAGAATTTTAGAATTTAATACCGTATATGAACTCTCGGAATCTTGAGCGTTCATGCCAGCTAAACTCTGGCAGTGCACTTTGAAAAGTAAATATTATGTGTGGAACGAAAAAATTGCATGAGAAATAAACATAGCTGGCACTATGCTTTAAAAAGTGGTATTATAGTTCATAGGATTATGCTGCATTCAAAATCAACTTTCTGAGGGTAGATTCAAATGGCAAATCCCATGCATCCAGATGCTGTAACATCAGGATGTGATAGAGGCGGCAGTACCACATCTTAGTAGAGCGGTGTCTGCCGTCTTCTAATTTAAAGTCTAGTTTCTCACGTTTATTTGAACGTTCTACAGAGGTTCTTGCATTGTATTCCAGCTTCCATTCTTTGCTACTTCTTGGCGGATTGTTAAATAATCTTGGATTATCATTCATAACCAAATGAACAGTGCGACCGTATTTAGCATCAGAGCATGGGTTGTCGCAGGTACAGGAAATGCAACCGTTTTTCCTGCTGATTTTTGGACATTTAAATTTTGTTCTACCTTTGGCAACTTCTGTACCGTCACGACGCATACGACAACCAGCTCTGCAGATTGGAACACCATCTGAATCAATGGTAAAGTCGTCTTTGTAGACAGGTAGTCTTCCGCCTTTGCCGTTAAGGTCGATAAAAGGTGTTATATTTTCACGTTTACAGTATTGATAATAAGGCATTGCATCATGTGCAGAATCCAAAAGAAGTTTGGATACTTTATAATTAGGAAGAAATGACTTCATCCGAAAAAAAGCATGCAAAAATCCATGGGAGTCATGTTTTGAGGCACAGGAAAAATGAGGAAACACCGGCAGGTCACTTTGGGAATCCACAAGCATGTATAAATCATATCCGTGATAAAAACAGTCGCGGGAAGAATCCCAGCCTATATCACAATCAGGTTGTGAAAAATAACGGTCGCATTTGCAGTCAGTAATCCCATTTTCTTTGCAGTCGCAGATACGTTTTTTACGTTCTCTATGAGAAGTAACAACAGGTGTTCCGTCGCCGGCTAATGCAAGTGAATCAGGATGAATAAGGTCTTTAGAAACTGAAATGTCAAGGAATTCCTTTTTATAGATTTTAAACAGAGAAGCATAAGGCTGAGCATCCAAACGAAATTCTGTGTTTTCCAATTCAGGAAGTAGTTCAGCAACAGTAACTTTTTCAACAGAATTAGCTTTTGTCCCTTTTTTTTCAGGCTTCTTGACCTTTGATTTTAAAGGATGAACATGAAGAGACAGATGATTATCATCAGAATCCCATAGGCGGTTTATAAAGTCGTAAAAGGTACCAACTCCGGGAGTGTTACCAACTTCAAAACCACTGAGTATGGCATAAAGAGGATTGATTTTAAGTTGTGCAGCCCATGCAGTTAAGGAAGTAACTTTAAAAGCAATAGATAATAAATAAGAACGCTGCATACAGGAAGGAGTTCTTGGAGCGGGACCGAATTTAGAATATTTATCAACCATAAGTTCGTCGGTATAAGATAAATCAAGATTCCAAAAACGCTCAATGATATTCCAGGTAGAACGTGCAAGAGCATCCGGATTAGGATAATATTTACGAAGATTAGTAACAACAAAGTTTTGGTAGTCAGCATGACTGCCACAGTTAACAGGTAACATAAAAATCGCCTCCATATCGAAAAATGATTGCCGCCGCAAACGACGGTTCTTATTAATCAATAGGTGCGAAGCGCCGCATTTTTTGATGCGTTTGTCAAGTGTTTTGGGCAAAAAAAGTGGGGGGATTTTATAAAAAATGGAATCAGAAAGTCTTATAAATAATGGCTTAGAGATTCCGAGAGATTAT
>CAYVCL010000093.1:0-9655 GCA_964450185.1 uncultured Lachnospiraceae bacterium
TGACATTTCGTTTTTTGCAAAAAGCACTTAAATGTTATCTAAATGACATTGCATGGGCGTACTTCCAACCACCACACCCTCTCCTCCAAAAAAGAAAAGCACTCCAGATTCCCTCTGAAATGCTTTGTATTCTTAGTTCCCTGTTGGTATGTATGGTCGTATGCATGCAGCTACATTGCTGATTGGAAGTGTCTGTAAGATGACTTTTCCCGGACCTGTAACTACAGTGTTGAACATGCCTTCGCCACCAAACAGCATATTTTTGATTCCTGGTACTGTCTGGATGTCTATGGAGCAGGTGCTTTCCATTGCTGCTAAATAGCCTGTATCAACTACAATCTGCTGTCCCGGCTGTAAATCGTATTCTACGGTAGAACCGTCGATTTCGATAAAAGCAATTCCCTGACCGGACAATTTCTGCATAACAAATCCTTCTCCACCAAAGAAACCGCTTCCGATTTTCTTCTGAAGGAATACAGATAAGTTTACTCCTGCTTCCGATGCTAAGAATCCTGACTTCTGTACGATCAATTCTTTTCCCGGAGCAATTTCAACAGCTCTGATAGAACCTGGGAAGCTGGATGCGAATGCAATCGTTCCTGTTCCATTTACAGCAGTGTATACATTCTGAAACATTTTTTCACCGGAAACCATTCTTCCGAATACTTTACCCACACCACCATTAGATGATGTTTCCATCTTCATGTTTGGTGACATCCAACTCATGGCGCCACTTTCTGTTATCATTTTTTCTCCATTTTCCAGTTCACAAATAACCACTGGAAGGGAATCCCCTTTAATTTCATATTTCATACTTTACTTCTCCCTTTAAATTCGGTTTATTTTGTTTACTACTTCAGTTTATAGTATGATTATATGTTTTGCAAGAATATTTTATATCTTTTTCCTAAATTTGTAAGATATTTCTCACTATTTTTACATGCAAAAACAGCCACAGTCCTCTTTTCAGATTCCTGCGGCTGTATCCTTTAAGCGATAGACGGGACTCGAACCCGCGACCCCAACCTTGGCAAGGTTGTACTCCACCAACTGAGCCACTATCGCACGACTTTTGTATTATATATGATGTAGTGTAGATTTGTCAATATGTTTTTCCTTATTTTTTCTATTGATTCAATTATATATTTTAAAAAGGGCGCTTTCAGCGCCCCACTACTATCTCCCAACTTCTCCTTACTGTGTATGTATCGGTGTAATCACAATATTTTCAGCAGATACCCCTGTTTTTCGTTTTACGATATCTTCAATCTGTGCCCTGCCGGCATCGTCCACTTCTGCCATGTTTACTACTACGTCTACACTGCTGTCTGTAATGCTTACCACGGCGTCTGTATAGCCTTTGGCATCCAAAAGCATTTCTGCCGCTGCTTCTTTTTCAGCTATATCTGTTAAGGAAATCATATTATCGATTGCCACCTGTTTCTGGGTGTCTGTGATATTAGCATTGTTGATTACTTCCAGTAATGCTTCCTTATTTTTAGAGCGCACCTGTTCTCTGTTTAATTTTGCTTCTGAAATAATGTCTGCTGCGCTGGATACCTCTCCATTGGTTAATACCGCTTCCCCTGGAGTTTCTTCGCCGTCTGTGGTATTGCTTGTCAAATCAAAATCATAGCTTTCGATATCTTCCGTAGTACTTGCCTGAGCTGTGTCTTCCTCTGCTTCCTCACTGGAATCACCTATCACCTCTGCTTCTCCTACCTCTGTGCTTTCATTTTCCGCATACATATCTTCCATAGAAATATCTGCCGTTCCTAAAATTTCTGTTTCATCTTCCACCGTGCTTTCACTTACTGACACTTCCTTTTCAAATTCATCTCCTGCAAAATCAAGGTATCCCGCAATGGCAATCATTAGTGCAAGGGTGGTAATTACAATCTGATTTTTCTTTAATTTCCCTTTCATAAAATCTCCTTTCTTTTATACCTGATTATTCACTTACTGACTTCATTACTTTAATTTTATGTGCATCTATAGGAAATAATGCCAAAACCGCTTCGGAAATATTTTCTGCCACAGAGGGTTTATCTCCCCCTTGAGCAATCACTAAAATCCCCTCTATTTCCGGTTCCATTTCCTTCGTTACATAAGGCTCACTGCCTCCACCTTCACTTTCCACAAATACGGTGGATTCCTTTTTGCTGTAATCCGTTGTTTTTCGTTCTCCACCTTGAGAATCTGTTTCGTTTGTGGTATTTTCTGTGCTTTCTGTGTCCTTTTCTACAATTTTTTCTCCCTCAGACTTTAAGGTAATCATAACCTGCACCTCTCCAACCCCATCCACCTTACTTAAAATCTGTTCCAAACGCTGTTCTAACTGCTCCACCTGATTGGTTTCTTTCTTTGGCGTTTCCACCGTAGTTTCCTCTATTGTATTTTCTTTCTTATCCACCGGAAATGAAATTACCATCAATAACATTCCCACTAAAATAAGTACAAATAAATTTTCCTTCTTTTTTAACTTTTCTAATAATTTTGTTATATCTTTCCATTCTTTCATAAAATCACCTTCACTTTTTCAGGTAAATTTCTGCCTGTTCCACTCCATAAGTATCACTAAGCCACTCTTTTATTTTCAATTCTGTCACACTACTTACTTTTTCCTCTTCTGACAGACTGATACTTCCTATCTGTATCTCCTTATCCTCCCCCGGATTTTCATAAGACACCGTCATCTGCATCTCCTTTACCAATCCATATTCCGTACCTTCACCAAAGGTAATCTGAAGTTCTTCCAGAAACAAGTCATATTCCGCAAGCTTCTTTTCCGTCTGCTGTTCTATCTCATCCTGATAGGTATTCAATACAATTTTTTTACTTTCTTCATTGTAAATTTCCTCGGAAATTCTGGCACTTTCCAATTCCCAATTATAGTTTTCCTGATTTAATTCCACCTCCCAGTCCCCATTCCAGATTTTTGTAATTGGAGTCATAATAATAATCACCATCAGTAAACCAGTAAATAATTTAATATACGGTTTGTAGGTGGCACTGGCACTCAACTTATAAATCAGTGTAATCATAATCATATACACCGTAATATCTTCCACCCATCCATTAAACGCCTCTAACATGTCCCCTCCTTATCTCAAGCCTACAATGGCAATGGACAACATAAACATTGCCGCCATCATGCTGCTTGCCTTTAATACCAACGCACCGCCTTCCGATGCTGCTGCCATGCATCCTGTAAACCGCCTGTCCGTTACCGGCTGTATGGCTGCCGCCATTACTTTATAGGTAAGTGTAAATATTGCAATTTGAATGATTGGCGGAATACATATAATTAAAATAATAAGAATCGCCGAAGTTCCTATGCCATTTTTCAACAACACTGCGGAACCCACCAATATTTCCGTTACAGCCCCTGCCGCTCCTCCTATTCCCGGAATTGCAGACAACACTTTGCTTAAAGAAGTATTTTTAAAAGAGTCGATGGCCGGTGTAAGCATAGACTGCACCACCTGAAATCCTACCAACAAACCTAACGTCGTTTTCAGCATCCATTTCACCGCACTTTCAAATAACCCTGCCATTCTGGATAAAATATCCTCTTCCGATATGTAATTTATAATTTTCACTATCACATAGGCTTGTATCATAGGAAGAATCAATGCGTTTATTACATCACTTAGCAAGGAAATCAAAATCAAGGTCATCTGGTAAAAGGAAGCTCCTGTGGTTGGACCTGTAGACAAGGATACGCTCAGACTGTATGCCGGCACCAGGGCTTTCATAAACATCACCAGATGTTCCGAAGCTTGGGATGCACTGCTTAACACTTCCCTAAATGCCCGCATTACCACCACACACATCATCATATACAGCATGTAAAACCCCGTATCTGCAATGTGCTTGTCCCTTAACACCTCCGTAAATACCGAAAACACCGAAGCACTTATGGAAAGAAGCAGCAGATAGGTGACATCTTTTTTATTAAAGGAGATTTGTTGTGTAAAATAATTTTTAATACTTTCACAGGCATCCCGAAAATGAAATTCCCCTGAAACCAGCTCTGTTACCAGTTCCTGAAAATCAATTTCTTCTCCCTCTAGCATCTCATCCAGCACCTGATTGATTTCGCTAAAGGAAATTTCGTCCATAAGCGAATCCATGCTGTCTGTTTCCACATCACTTTCCACCGCTATGGCAGCCTGCGTATCATTATATTCCGGCACCGCTGTTACCAGCGCCAGTTGTAAACACATGGCAATTACTGCAATCATATATCCTCCTAACCAAGCATTTCCTGTATCAAATTTAACAATGCACTAAAAATCGGCATACTCACCGCCAGCACTGATATTTTTCCAAAAATCTCTATCTGCGAGGCAATGGTCTGGTATCCTCCGTCCTTGCACACATTTGATGCAAATTCTGCCACATAAGTTATTCCAATCATTTTAATCAATACGGACAAATATTCCTTTTCCATCGGAAGTACTGTCTGAAGATATTGAAAAACCTCAAATATCTGCAACAATTTGGTAACCACATAAAACATAATGACGGAGCAGGCAGCCAGCGATATTAATACGGAATATTCTGATTTAAAGCTTTTACAATACACAGCCAATACCATCGCCCCTATGCCGATAAAAGCAATTTTTAATATTTCCATAATTCACCCCGTCAAATCAAAAACAACTTCTTTATGGTTTCAAATAACTCATATATGTATGGCACCACCCAGAACAAAACAAGAATCAAGCCGGCAAGACTGGTTAAAAACGCCTGTTCTTCCCTTCCGCTGTGCTTCAGCACCTGACTTAGTATGGACACCAAAATTCCCACTGCCGCTATTTTAAAAATAATATTTACACTCATACTTCCTCCGTTTTATACGATTAACAGTACCAGAAAAATTCCTCCCATAATTCCCATATACTTTAGAATTTTCTGCTTTTCCCGAACGCTTCTTTCGCTCTCTTTAATTCTTATATCCAGTTTTTCACTGTATAACCCAATACTTGACACCTGCATTTCCACATCCAGATACCCCATACAGCCACCGAATTCACGAAAGGTCTTTCTGTCCTCTCCTGCAATCACCAACTCCTTCAACCAGGAATCACAATTTTCCTGCCAGACATGTTCTATGGTTTTGCCTACCCCCTTGTCCAACTCCACACCTGTATTATGGAAGAAACTGCAAAATGGTTCTTTTACATGCTTTGAAATCTCGCAAAAGGCTTCTGCCGCAGGTGCCTTATGATACGTAATTTCTCCTTTTAGCATAAGCAGAATTCGCTGTATTTCATACAAGGTACTCAACTTCTTTTCCACTTCTCTACTATATAAAAAGCCAAGCATGGAAGACGCCAGTAAAATTATCATTGCACCAACTATTTTTGTCATTTTCTTTTCCTCAAACTTAAACTTTCCAATTTATCGGTTTCATGTCTTCATCATAAATGCCTTTTATCTTCCCAATTCCATTTCGCTGCAACACAATGTATCGTTGAAACATGTTACCCGCCTTCAAATGCTCAAACACTGTTTTTTCGTAAATATCATAAGGAGATGCCCCATGTATGGTGGCTAAAATGCTGCAGCCGGAAAGACAGGCATTTTTCAACGCTTCCATATCACTTTCCGAACCTATTTCATCTACCGCAATTACTCTTGGTGCCATACTGCGAATCAACATAAGAATTCCCGCAGCCTTTGGAATACGGTCCAATACATCCGTTCTAACCCCTAAATCATTTTGAGGAACTCCATGGTAACACGCCCCCAGTTCCCCTCTTTCATCTGCCACCCCAACTCTTACGCCTTCCATCCCTCTCCTTCCATTGGAAAGCAGGCGAATACAATCTCGTAAAAGTGTGGTTTTTCCGGCACAGGGCGGTGCTACAATTAACGTATTAAATATGTTATGTTTATCTGCAATCATATCTATCACTTTTTCGCCACAGCCAATTCGTTCCGAAGCAAGACGAATATTCAAACCAGACACATATTTTATATTTTTAACCTTGTCCTGTTCCACCACTGCCTGTCCTACTAACCCTATGCGGTGCCCTCCCTCAATGGTAATAAATCCCTGACGAATCTCTTCTTCGTAAGCATACACCGAGTGTTTACAGATAAATGCAAAGGTTTCTTTTAACATTTCTTCTGTAACCAGAAAACCATCCTGATATGTTTCTGCCATTCCACCTTGCTTATGAAGAATAATTTCCCTGCCCTCCACTTTCATCATCAATGGTTGTCCTATATTCATTCGTATTTCCTGAATTTCATTCAGCCCTAACGTTTCAATAAAACCACAGACTTCTTTTGGAAGAAATGTATTAAATGCTTTTTTTTCTTTCATGTTCTCACCTCTTTACCTCAATATATGTTTTCCCAAGGCAAAGTATTACTGTTATATTTTTCACAACGCAAAAAATCCGCTTTACCTGATACGTAAAGCGGATTTCTCCTTCTTAACAGGCTGTATGCCTGCTTTTTCTATTTTAATATAACTACTGCATATGGAGGAAGGGTAATTGTTTCTCCTTCTAACGTTGGTTCTACGGAACTAACGGTGAGTTCTCCCACGATGCTTTCATATCCCACAGTTTTAGAAAGTGTTACCTGCTTTTCTTCCTGTGTGGTATTCATCAATATAATACAACTGTCTTCTTCATAAGTCTTTTTCATCGCTGCAATAGCAGTGTCTGTTACTTCTTCCACTACTTCTATCTGTCCTCTTGCGATTTCAGGAAATACATTACGAAGACGTACTGCTGCTTTCACATAATTTAACATGGATGTCGGGTCTTTCTGCTGTTCTTCCATGGATGGGAATGCAGATACCACTTCTTCCATATCTGCCGGTCCTGTAGTCATTCCGGTAGTGTCTGTATTGCTCCAAATAAATGGCGCTCTCTTATTTTCGTCTTTTCCACTTCCACTCATACCAATTTCTTCACCGTAATATACAAAAGCAGAGCCATTCATCATCAGATTCATTGCCTGGGCAAATTTCATCTGGTCAAGATTATTCTGATAATATCCGGCACTTCTTGCCATATCGTGATTGGTATAAAATGGCGCATCTATAGCATTTTCGTTGTATCCTTTAATGGTACTCTGTACAGCTGCCATAGCATCTACATAGCCTCGTCCGGTATTTTTCGCAGTTCCCTGCTTAATCACTTTAGTAATTTTACCATCCGGACCGGCAAAAGCAAAATCAAATGCACTGTCTGCACCACTGTCATAGTATTTGCTGTAGCTGTCAAATCCCTGCCACACTTCACTAACAATATAATTGTCCGCTGACTGCCCCTTAACGTAATCTGTAATCCAGCGCAAAACTTCAACATTTTTCAAGGTTGCTCCGCTGTAATATTCGCCTACAGCATCCAAACGGAACCCACCCACACCTAAATCAAGCCAAAACTGCATTACATCTTCTAAGTCTTTTCTCACATCTTCGTTTTCCAAGTTCAAATCCGGCATTTGATCCCAGAATTTCCCTTCGTAATACCAGCCTTCTGTGCCTGTTTCATAATAAATATCAGAAGATTTTTCCTGGGTAAAATTATAATAATTGCAATATTTATTATGCTTTTTACACAGTCCTTCTACATTACATTCTTCCTGTCCACAATCCTCTGTTTTCAAACTATTTAACGCAGACTTGAACCATTCATGCTGTGCAGAAGTATGATTAAATGGCATATCTACAATCACTTTAATTCCTCTTTTATCACACTGAGCAATCAATTCCTCAAAATCTTCCATAGTACCATATTCTTCATCTATAGAATAATAGTCCACCACATCGTATTTGTGATATGTTGTAGATTTCATAATAGGCATTAACCAGATTCCGTTGAATCCCATATCTGTGTCTGTGCTGTCATCTCCGTCATTTATGTAATCCAGTTTCTGTGTTAAGCCTTTTAAATCGCCAATGCCATCCCCATCACTATCATAATAGGAATATAAAAACACTTCATAGTATGTTCTGTAATTGTCATCAATAACACGCAACGGCTCATTGGCTGCTCCAAATAAACTACTGTATTCTTTGGCAGTTTCTTCCTCTGTTACTTCTTCCTCTGTTACTTCTTCTACTGTTGTTTCTTCTACTGTGTTTTCTTCCTGCAAAGAGGAGGGTGTCTTCTGACACCCTCCCATACTACAGATAAGACTTACACAGAAAAGAATACTGATTAATTTCTTTTTCATATAATATCTTATCTCCTTATTCTTTTTAACCCTTAACAGCTCCGGCCATACCTTCAACGTAGCAGTTCTGCATACAGATGAACAGAATAGCGATTGGAATGGATACACAAACTGCACCAGCAGCGAAACATGTATACCAACTGTCAATATATTCTTTTTCAAGCATTTTCCACAAACCAATGGAAACTGTATAATATTTTGCATCCGCTCTACAAATAACCTTTGCAAAGATAAAGTCGAGCCATGGTGCCATGAAAGATGTCAAAATTGTGTATACAATGATTGGTTTACTAAGTGGAATAGTTACTTTTGTAAACACCTGAAATTTGTTACAACCATCTAAGAAAGCTGCTTCATCCAATGCTTTTGGCACTGTATCAAAGAACCCTTTCGCAATCTGGAAGCCTAAACCAGTACCACCTGTGTACACCAGAATCAGAGATACTCTGATTAATGAACCTTCTGACAAACCGATTGCTTTTAAGATATAATAAACAGCTACCATGGACATGAATCCTGGGAACAAACCAAGAATCATAGCCATATTCATGTATGCTTTACGCATTTTAAAACGTAATCTTGACATACAGTAAGATACGGATAATACAAAGATACTTGAAATCACCGCACAGAAGCAAGCAATAATCAATGTATTCATAAACATCTGTGGGAAGTTCAAAATACTGGTATCTGTAAACAATCTCTTATAATTATCTAAGGTATATGTCTTTGGGAAGAAAGAAGATACATAAGACCCTTTTTCTCCTCTAAAACTTGTTAAAACAACCCAAAAAATTGGGAATAACCAAATCAATGCTAACACTGCTAAGCTTACATGAACAATTGTATTTGATATAAATCTTCTTGTTTTTGCAGAGGCTGTTTCTTTCTTCTTCATTACATGAATTCCTCCTCGTTCTTATATGATCCTGTATTACGATATGTTACTAACGCAACTACAGCAAGTACGACAAAAGTTAAGATACCGATAACCGCACCTAAGTTAAAATACTGTTTTTCAATTGTCAACTTATACAACCAAGTAACCAAAAGGTCTGTCTTACCCGCGGTAGAACCAACCGGTGTTGGGTTACCTCCGGAAAGAAGGAAGATTACGTTGAAGTTGTTAACGTTACCGGTAAACTGTGTAATCAAATATGGCATTGTAACAAATAACATATATGGTAATGTAATCTTGAAGAATGTTACCACTGCATTTGCACCGTCAACCTTAGCTGATTCGTAAAGCTCTGCTGGAATATTCTGTAAAATACCTGTTACCTGTAACAATGTATACGGGATACCTACCCAACAGTTAATAATAATAACTGTAACTCTTGCCCATGTAGCATCTGTAAAGAATGGAAGGGATGTATCAATAATCCCCAAATTCTTTAACATTACGTTCACTGCACCTTCCGGCTGTAAACATGTTCTCATAATAAGC